>NZ_JBIRZS010000018.1:0-91474 GCF_044391085.1 Paenarthrobacter sp. NPDC018779
CACCCGCATCAACCCGACCAAAGCCACTAACCGCGCCATCAAACAACTCAACAACCTCGGCTACAACGTCACCATCACCCCGGTCACCGCAGCCTAACCCACCAATACTTTCGTATTAGTTGGGAGAGCACGCGTGCTAGCGGGTCGGGTCAATCATCGTCATGCCCGCCACGGTTGCCTTGTCGAAGCCGGGCAACAGCGCCGCTGCTTCGGCCAGGCCAATGGTCCGTTCGATCAGCAGTTGCGGCTGGAGCCGACCCTCCTCGATCAATGCCATCATGCCGGGATAATCCACTGCGGCCATGCCGTGACTGCCCAGCAGGTCGAGTTCCCAGCCGATCACGCGGGCCATGGGCACTTGCGGGTTGCCGTTGATGGACGGCAACAGGCCGATTTGGACGTGCCGCCCCCGCCTACGAAGGCTCAGGATCGCGTCGGCGCACGTCTGTTCACTTCCGACGGCGTCAACGGCCACGTGGCTGCCTCCGCCGGAGAGGACGCTGACTGCTGCCGGAATGTCGGTGCCGTCCGCCAGCACAGTATGGTCCGCTCCCAGTTGCGCCGCCACAGCCAGCGCCTCCGGGTTCCGATCCACCGCGATGACCCTGGCTCCCATGGCCTTGGCAATCATCACCGCGCTCAGCCCAACACCCCCTGCTCCCACCACGGTCACCCATTCATCTGGCTTGACCTCCGCCCGGGCCGCGAGCGCCCGGTAGGCGGTGGCGAAGCGGCAGCCGAGGCTGGCCGCCGTCGTAAATTCAACGCTGTCCGGGATGGCAACCAGGTTGCTGTCTGCCGCGTGGAGGGCCACATATTCGGCAAAGGAACCCCAGTGGGTGAAGCCCGGCTGCTCCTGGTCGGGGCAAACCTGCGCTTCGCCTGCCAGGCACCATTCGCACGTTCCGCATCCGCAGACGAAGGGAACGGTCACGCGGTCGCCGACGATCCAGCGCTGCACGCCAGGCCCGACGGCGGCAATCACCCCTGCGAGTTCGTGGCCCGGGACGTGTGGCATGGCGATGTCGTCGTGCCCGGCCCAGGCGTGCCAATCGCTGCGGCACATTCCTGTGGCCACAACCTTCACCACCACGCCACCGGGCGGGGCCTCCGGAACCGGAACCTCCCGCACCTCGGGCTGGCTACGGACTTCGTCAAAGATCACTGCTCGCACGGATTCGACTCTGTCACACTTCCGGCCTCCCATCCGACATCCCTGATGTAAGGAACCACTTCGAAAGGACGAACACCATGCCACGCATCAACATGGGCCGAAGCAACAAGCTCGGCTACGCCGCCGTCATCGGTTTGGAAGGCTACGCCCGCAAATCCGTCGATCCGGAACTCTACGAGCTCATCAAGCTCCGCGCCTCCATCCTGAACGGCTGCGGATTCTGTGTGGACATGCATGCAACCGAGGGTGCCAAGCGCGGCATTCCGTCCCGCAAGCTGCACGCCGTCGCAGCCTGGCAGCATTCGAAGGTGTTCTTCGATGCCCGCGAACAGGCCGTGCTCGCCCTGACCGATGCTGTCACCCAACTGGGACCGGACACTGTCACCGACGAGATCTGGAATGCCGCAGCAACGCACTTCGACGACGGCCAAATGGGTGCCCTGATCCTGGCCATCTCCACCATCAACGTCTGGAACCGGATCGCTGTCAGCACGCAGATGGAGCCACCGCTGGACGAGAAGAACCCGCTGGTCTGAACGGTAACGTGGGCACCATGACTCTTGCAGTCTCGGCCACGGCGGCGTGGCAAAGCGAACGGAACCGCCTCCTGGGCATCGCGTACCGGATGCTGGGCGATTTCGGTCATGCCGAAGATGTGGTGTCGGAGGTCGCGATGGACGCTGTCCGGCAGGAAAGGCGTTCCAGTGTGGACTCGTGGCCGGCCTGGCTGACCACCGTGTGCGTTCGGCGTTCCGTTGACCGGGTGCGGCAACTCGCGGCAATCCGTGAGGACTACACCGGGCCCTGGCTGCCCGAACCGGTGGATACTTCCGCACTGGCCGAGGAAACACTGGTCAACCGCGAGCTGTTGTCCCTGACCTTGCTACACCTTGCCGAGCAATTGGCGCCCGAGGCGCGGGCGGCCCTGGTGCTGCACCGCGCCTTCGGGATGTCCGCCCCGGAGATCGGGGAAATCCTGGACAAGACACCCGCTGCCGTACGGCAGATGATTTCGCGCTCCGAACGCCGCCTGGACATCGACCCCGACGCGCCCGCCCCTAGGGCCAAGGACCGCGCCGCCTTGGAGAAGTTGGTGCTCGCGATCGAGAACGGCGAAATCGACACCGTGGTCGCGATGCTGGACCGGGATGCTGTGCTGTGGGCAGACGGCGGAGGCAAGGTCAAGAGCGCCATGAACCCGCTGTTCGGGGCCGCCAGGATCGCACGGTTCTTCGTGGGCATCCTGGGAAAGGCCGCTGCCACGCAGCCCGTCACAGCGGACCTCATCGACGTGAACGGCGGACCCGCACTGGTGCTGAGGCATTCGGGCCGCGCCGATGTCTTAGTGCTCGACGGCGGCTCTGACGGCACCATCCGCGGGTTGCGGCAGGTCTCGAATCCGGACAAGCTGACGCGGGTTGCGCTCTGAGCTGGCGCGAAACCGCGGGAAAGCTGCGCATTCGTAGGGAAGCTTCCGCACGAAGAGGCAGGCTTCCCGCGAACCCGGCGCACAGGTAGCCGAGCTAATCCCCGGCCGAACCACTCACCCGCAGCGCGTTGATGATCGCCGGAATGGATCCGATCAGCATGATCAAAGCCCACACCAGCGCCACCACCACGGTCACCAAGGCCCAAAACTGGTCCCCGATGGATACCAGTGGCCCGGGCAGGAACCCGTGGATCAGCCCAAGGACCACCTGCAACAACACGGAAACCACCAGCAGGATCACCAGGCCGGTGACCTTAAGGAACTTCGGCTGGCTCAGGATCAGCAGCACCGCGAAAACGATCTTCAGCAGCAACAACAACCCGAGGATGGCCGCCGCCTGCCCCTTGGGAAAGCTCCCCCACAGCGCCAGGTAGGCAATGGTTCCGAAAGGCGTCGCCACGAACAGCCCGATCATCAGGAACAGTTTGGCCAACGCGAGCAAAGCCGTGAGGAACGCCCCGATCACCCACAGCAGCGTCACGATCAGCGTGGCAATTCCTTGGACCCGCCCGTACGTGCGCAGGTTCATCATGAGGCTGAGCCCCAGCATCACCACCGTGAACAGCAGCAACCCGTCCAGGAACGCCAGAAAGCCGATGCCCGCCCCCGGAGGATCGGCATCGGCTTTCTGTGTTTTGAGGAACACCTCCAGCGGGACACCCAGCTTGTCGGCGTCACCCGGGGAGACAGGATCGACGGCGGTCTGGCCCAGGACCAGGGCCATGCCCACCTCGGTCAGGACTACCAGGGCGAAGACAACGACGGCGGCAATGAAGAACGGGCGGCGCAACGCATCCGGATCCGGCCCGGCACGGAATCCCTCACGAATTGACCACGCTGCGGCCATGGCTCAATTGTGGCACCGGGGATTTCAAAAACAAGCGCCCCGCAAACAGGGCCGCCACGCCCAGCCCTGCCGGGACAAGCAGCGCCCATCCGCTGAACACCAGCACCACAAGCATCACCACAGCGGCAACGATCACCCCGTACCACGCAGCCGTGCCGCGGCGGAGGAGGAAAACCCCGGCAGCCAAGCCAAAGGCCGTCACCGCCGTGAAGCACGCGGATGCCGCGCCGATCTGGAACTCCATGCTCAACAGCCCGGCAGCTGCGAGTGCAAAGGAGATCGCCGCCATCACACCCAGGGCCGCGAGGCTTGCCGAGGGAACCTCCCCCGGCCCGGCGCCGCGCGCCAGAGCACGCGGCAGCACGCCGTCGGACGCCAAGCGGGCACCGAGCTTGCTGGCGCCGGCCACGAACGTGTTGAGCGGCCCGAACGTCAGAACCGCCGCGGCCACCGCAGTCACCGGAGCAGCGGCTGGACCGAGTCCCTTGGCCAGCAACTCGGCCACAGGAACGCTGCTCCCTGCGAGTCCCGGCCCAAGGACGGCGACGCAAGCAGCCACCAGGCCGATGTAGATCACGCCGACCACGACGAGCGTCAGCCACGTTGCCCTCTTCAGATCACGTCCTGGGTTGCGGAATTCGCCCGCCAGATGCGTCACCGCTTCCCATCCGGCGAAACAAAAAAACAGCAGGCTGGCCGCACCGCCCACGGCCAGGTAGCCGTGTGGGGCGAAGGGCACAAAGTTTTCCGCCTTGGCGTACGGAGCCGCAACTCCCACGGCCAAGGCCAGGAGAGCCACCAGCAGGACCATCAGCCCCAGTTGCAGCTTGCTCGAGACCCGTATGCCAACGGCATTGCTCACGAACCCTGCTGCAAGGATCAGCCCCGCTGCGATCAACGCCGTCTCCCGGCCACCACCTAGCGCATGGGCGATGTAGTCCCCGCCGATCACAGACGTTGCCGGCGCTCCGAACGGAATGGCGAAGTAGAAGAGATAGCCGGCCACCACTGAGGCCCGCCGTCCGAAAGCGCGGGTCACGAAGGTGGCGATCCCACCGGCGTCGGGCTGCTGCCTGGACATTTCGGCGAAGCTGAAGGCCACGGGCGTGCAGAAGACCAGCAAGAGCGCCCACGCCAACAGCGACGCCGGACCTGCGACTTGGGCTGCGATGGCGGGGAGCACAAGGACACCCGAACCTAGAATCGCACCCACATAGATCCCCGTCGCCCGGAAAAGGCCCAAGCCCGAATTACTGGCAGCTTTACTCACATTTCAAGTGAACAGTGTTCGGGGCCAGGGCATCCAGCAGGGAAACTGCCTTTCAGTGTCGATATTCTGCCGAATTTGCTTTCACTGCCCGACGCCGAAGCCGGGCCACGAGCGTTGCGGCGAGTAGCGCCGTCGTGATTTCCAGGCCGATCACCAACAACAGTTGGGCGGCCCCGGCGGTATCAACAGCGCCCGACGCCGACCTGCCGCCGTGCGCGTGTCCGGAACCGCCGGCTCCGAGCAGCAGCACGGCGTGCAGGGCAACCATGGCAAGAGCTGCGCCGGTGACTTGGTGGAGTGCACCGACCCTGCTGTGGCGCCAGATGTGGACCGTGCACGGGACGCAGACCGCAGCCAGGGCAACCATGACCAAGCCGATCCAAGCGTCGTGGTGTCCTGAAGCGGCGAGCCAGAGGTGGGTCAGGCAGGAGACGGCCGTGATGGCGGCGCAGATCCGGGAGTGGAGGACGGGTCCGTTGGTGCGGACCCGTCCTGCAGTGATCGCCATGGCTAGTGGCAGTGCCCGGAGGCTTCGCCGTGCCCGGTCTCAGCAGCACTCTCACCGGAAGGGGCCGTGGGGCAGCTCGAACCCGAGCTGTTCGCGGGCACATCCAGCACGGGGCTGCGGTCGAAGAACCCCTCGGGGCGGAGCTTGAAGCCCACGGTGTCCACGGGCATGATCGGCCAGTCCTCGACGCGCGGGAAGTGGGTCAGGCCGAAGGTGTGCCACAGAACGATGTCCTGGCCGTCGATGTCGCGGTCCTGGGCCACGTAGGCCGGGAGTCCTGCCCCGCCGGAGTGCTGGTTGACGAAGTCGCCGGTGGGGTAGCGTTCCTCGTCCGCGTAGCGGGTGACCCAGACATCCTTGGTGGCGAAGGCCGCGCGGCGGGCGATCGAGGAACCGGGGTCGGCCAGGAGTGTGGGCTGGTTTTCGGCATGGAGTTTGTAGCCAACGGGTTCGCCCAGGCGGTTCTTCGATTCCGGGTTGGAGATGATCCAGGTGCGGCCAACCTTGGCGTCGGATTCGCGGACTGCTTCGGATTCTTTGGTGAGGACGGTGCGCTTGCGGGAAAAGGCGTTGCCGCGCTCGTTGCCCGGCCCCATGGCCTGGCGGACCACGTCCTCTTCTTCGACGCGGTTGGTGAAACCGTCGATGGCCATGTCCAGGCGGGCGCTGAAAAGGTGCTGGTGGAACGGTGCGCCCAGGCCCGGGGCGAGCTGGGAGATGTTGTCCGAGCCGCCCTCCGGGAACGCCGAGGTGAACACGATGCCGGTGGCCTTGGCCTCGAACTCGATGGTGCCGTCCAGGTAGAGGTACCAGTAGAAGCCGTAGTCGTAGTTGCCGATGGTGGTGAAGAAGGAGATCACCAGGCGGCGGTTGCGGCGGGTGTAGTTCATTCCCGTCCACAGGTCCGAGTGCTTGGAGAGGATGCCCCAGTCTTCCTCGTGCATGCAGATGCCGTTGCGGATCTCGCGGGGGTTGCCGAAGGCGTCACTGATCACCGGGCTGAGGTACGTGATGTCGCCCAGGCAGTCGCAGCCCAGTTCCAGGGAGTTGGCGTACTGGCCCACGAGGTATTCGCCGGTGTCGAAGTAGTTCTGCCACGACCGGATGGGAGAGGGATCGCCGTAGGGAACCACCATCTCGGCGATCGACGCGCGGTTGATGATTTGCCGCTTGCGGTCTCCGTCGTTGAAGGCCAGGTTGTGCAGGACCACGCCTTCACGGACATCGAAACCGACGTCCACGCTCCACTTTTCCCACTCCACGTGGTTGCCGCCCGTAACGGTGAAGCTGGGGCCTTCAGGCTGGGTGATGCTGATCGGCTTCTGCGTGTCGCGGAGGGGTCCCGTCAGCTCCGGATCGGTGTAGTTGCCGTGCTCAGCAGGGATCGGCATCACGCCAAGGTCGATCACCTGGGTGACTTCCTTATTCACCACGTCCACGTAGGCCACCAGGCCGTCAACGGGATGGGCCCAGGCGCTGTCTTCCGGGAAGTCCTGCACGAAGGCCAGGCCGCGGAGGATGCGCCGGCCGCGCTCTTCCTCGTACTCGAAAACGCCTGCGGACAGCGGGGCAACGCGTACCTTTGCCACGTCGAGGTCGCGGGCAGCAAGGGCGGCCAGCCACCGCTCATCCGTCGCCAGGAGCGTCTCCACAACCTCGAACTCCTCCTCAAGGACCGGCAGTTCGCCGGAGACTTTGGTATCAAGCTCGACGGCGGACAGCACCTCTCCGCGGGCGGCGGAAACGAGGACGTCGGTGGGAGCTCCCCCGGAAATGTCGTGGATGAACACACGGAACCTGCGGTCAGGTTCGGAGGCACCGCGGGATGGATCCACCAGGCCGAGGTAAGCGATCCGCTTGGCCTCCCCGAGGTGTCCGGAGGCCTGCAGGATGCCTTGCACAGTGGTGATCTCTTCGGCTGTGGCCAGGCCGTATTGGGTGGAAACGTGAGTTGCTGTGGGCGTCATGGCTGCCTCTTGTCCGGGACCGTGGAGGGTCGGGATTTATTTTCTATTGCTGTAGAGAATAACCAAAACGTAAGATGGGTCACAAGACCTATCCGCCGATTATTTTTCCGGGAGCCCCCTCCGTGCCAAAGATTGTTGACCACGATCAACGACGCCTCGAACTGGTGGACGCGACATGGCGGATCATCGCCAGACTGGGCATTGAAGGTGCCACCATGAGGGAAATCGCCATCGAGGCAGGGTTTGCCAACGGCGCCTTGAAGCCCTATTTCCCCACCAAGGACCTGCTGCTCACGTCGGCGTTTGGGCACGTGTTCAACCGGACCAACCAGCGCATCGCCCTGGTGACGGAAGGACTCTCCGGACTGGCCGCCCTGCGGTCGTTCTGCGCCGAGGTGCTCCCCCTGGACGAGGAACGAGTCAACGAAGCCCGGATCGTCATTCCGTTCTGGCAGAAGGCCCTCAACGACCCTGACATGGCCGCCCTGCACAGCGAATCCATGAACCAATGGCACACCACCATCACGGCACATACCGCAGCAGCCCGCGCGGCCGGCGAGGTCGCCACCCCCATCGGGGACGCCGCCGTCGCCGATCACCTGCTCAACATGATGCTTGGAGCCCAGATCGTGGCAGCACTGTCCCCGGCGGAACACTTTTCCATCAACCTCGAGGGGCAGTTGGACAACTATTTGGCGTTGCTGGCCGCCCGGCCTAGCTCGTAGCCCCCGACGCCACCACTCCAACACCCAGTCCCGCAATGATTCCGCTGGATGTACGTTCGACGACGGTGCTCACCTTCGGCTTCTTCAGCCACCGCATCGCCTTGAACGCCACCACGGCGATCATCGAGAGATACGCGAAGGCAATCACGGCGACTACGACGCCCAGGATGAGGGACGTGCCCATGGTGTCGCCGCCGTGCGGGATGAACTGCGGAACCACGGCGAGGTAGAACAGGCCCACCTTGGGGTTGAGGAGCGTGGAGAGCGCACCCGCTCCGAGGGCCGAAAGGCGGTTGTAGGGCAGCGGCTCTTCGGCAGACCCAGCAGCACCGGCCTTGGCTGCGCGGCGTGACTTGATGAACGACGAAACACCCAGGTACAGCAGATACAGGCCGCCGGCGATCTTGATCCAGCGGAACAACTCCGCAGACTGCTCCAGGATCGCGGCGAGGCCAACCCCCACCAGTGCGGCCCACACGATGGCACCGATGGCAGAACCGGCCGCTGCCGCAATCCCCGCCGACGGTCTGTTCAACGCGATGCGAAGCACCAGGAAGGTGTCCGGACCGGGAGTCACGGACAGAACCAGGCAAAGACCGGCAAATGCAGCGAGGGAAGCGAGAGTCACAAGATCGATTGTGGAGCATACCGGCAGGTAGCGAAAGCCAAGTGAACCTAAAGCGTTCGCTTGCCGTCAAGGCTTGTTCGTCCAATGACAAGACCATCCCACGTGACGCCAACCACACTGGAAGCATCGCCGCGCGCCTCACCGGCCGCCAAGACTTACTACCGAGCGGAGTACCAATGGAGACTTACGACGCCCTGCTGGCCTCGATCACCGCAGCCCCCGGCCAGAACAGCCGCACCATTTTCGATCCCGCCACGGGCGAAGCCGTCGGCGAGGCCCCGGTCCACACGGTCGAAGACCTCGAAGCCGCCATCGCTACTGCCGCTGCCGTTCAACCCGCGTGGGCCGCCTTGGGCCACGACGCCCGGTCCGCTGCGCTCCTGAAAGCAGCCGACGCCGTCGAACGCTCCGCCGAAGAACTCGCCCAACTGCTCTCCCGCGAGCAGGGCAAACCGCTGAACGGCCCGAACGCCCGCTTCGAAGTGGGCGCCTGCGCCGCTTGGCTGCGCGCCACGGCCGGCACCCCGCTGGAACCGGAAGTAGTAGTGGACGACGGCGAAACCCGCGCCGAGCTGCACTACCGGCCCATCGGCGTCGTGGGTGCCATCGGCCCGTGGAACTGGCCCATGATGATCACCGTGTGGCAGATCGCCCCGGCCCTGCGGATGGGCAACTCCGTGGTGGTCAAGCCCTCCGAATACACCCCGCTGTCCGTGCTCGCGCTGATCTCCATCATCAACCAGGAACTCCCCGAAGGCCTGGTGTCCGTGGTGTCCGGCGGCCGCGACGTCGGCGAAGCGCTTGCTTCCCACAAGGCCATCGGCAAGGTCATGTTCACCGGCTCCACCGCCACGGGCAAGGCGATCATCCGTTCCTCCGCGGACACGGTCAAGCGCCTCACCCTGGAACTGGGCGGCAACGACGCCGGCATCGTCCTGCCCGATTCGGACCCCAAGGCCATCGCCGAGGGCCTGTTCTGGGGCGCCTTCATTAACACCGGCCAGACCTGCGCCGCACTCAAACGCCTCTACGTCCACGACTCCCAGTACGAGGCCGTCTGCACCGAACTCACTGCCGTCGCCGCAGCGATGCCCATGGGCAACGGCCTCGACGAGAACAACGTCCTCGGCCCGCTGCAGAACCGCCAGCAGTACGACATCGTCGCCCGCCTGGTGGATGCTGCCCGCGATTCCGGCGCCCGGATCCTCGTGGGCGGCAACCCTGACACCGACCAGCCTGGCAACTTCTACCCGACCACCTTGGTGGCGGATATCGACAACGACAACCCGCTCGTCGCAGAGGAACAGTTCGGCCCCGCCTTGCCGATCATCAAATACAGCACTGTTGATGAGGCCGTCGCCAAAGCGAACGCGCTCGACGTCGGACTCGGCGCCTCAGTCTGGTCCTCCGACCCGGCCGCCGCCCGCGAAGTCGCCGCCCGCATCCAGGCCGGTACGGTATGGATCAACAAACACGGCGCCGTGGACCCCCGCGTCCCCTTCGGCGGCGCAAAGCAGTCCGGCTACGGCCTCGAATTCGGCGCCGAAGGCCTCAAGCACCTCGGCGTCCCGCAAATCATCAACGGCTAGCCTCCCCTTCCGCGTCACCCAACTGGGGGACAGATAACGTCGCTACGAGCCCTCGTAGCAGCGTTATCTGTCCCCTACTTGGGTGCCAACCACGGCGTTGGCCATACGGTGGACGCTTTTGCGCAGCCCCATACCCCGCATGAAACCATGAGCACCATGTCCCAGAAGATCGCGTACCAAGGCGAGCCCGGAGCCAACTCGGACCTCGCGTGCAAGGAAATGTTCCCCGAACTCGAAAGCGTGCCCTGCGCCAGCTTCGAGGACGCCTTTGAACTCGTCTCCACCGGGGAAGTGGACCTTGCCATGATCCCGATCGAAAACTCCATCGCGGGCCGCGTGGCGGACATCCACGTCCTGCTTCCACAGTCGAACCTGCAGATTGTTGGCGAATACTTCCTTCCCATCCGCTTCGACCTGCTGGGCATTCCCGGCAGCACCATCGAGGGCGCTACCGAGGTCCACAGCCACATCCACGCGTTGGGCCAGTGCCGGCGCATCATCCGCGAAGCAGGCCTGAAGCCCGTGATCGCCGGGGATACCGCAGGGTCTGCCCGCGAAGTCAGGGACTGGAACGATCCCCGCAAGCTCTCACTCGCTCCACCGCTGGCGGCCGGCCTGTACGGACTCGACGTCCTGGCCTCCGGCGTCGAGGATGATCCCACCAACACCACCCGGTTCGTGGTCCTGGCCCGCGAACGCGCACTTCCCACCAAGGAAGAACTGCCGGGTCCCGCGATCACCACGTTTGTGTTCCGCGTCCGGAACGTCCCCTCGGCCCTCTATAAGGCGCTGGGCGGGTTCGCCACCAACGGGCTCAACATGACCCGCCTTGAGAGCTACATGGTGGGCAACGAGTTCGCGGCCACAATGTTCATCTCCGACGTCGAGGGCCACCCCGAGGATGCCCGCCTCCGGCGCGCACTGGAGGAGCTGGAGTTCTTCACCACGGAGGTCCGCGTCCTTGGCGTCTATGCCGCGGACGGCTACCGCGAGCGGAGCCTGGTTAACGTCTGAGCGACTCAGACCGCCTTCCATTCAGAACATGTTCTGAATAGACTGTAGGTATGAGCACTACCACCACGTCAAGGACTACGTTCCAGTCGTCTGAGCTCAGCAGGTCTTCCTCTGAGGTCTTCGCGGCCGCAGCTGACCACCCGGTCCGGGTCACGCGTCGTGACGGTGAAGCGCTTGTGCTGATGTCCGAGAGCGCAGATCGCGCGCGGGCTTCCCTGCTGGAATTGGCCGCCCAACTCGTAGCGGTCTCCACGAGCACCGAGGGGACCTTGGCGAGCCGCATGAGCGACCGCTTCCCGTGGATGCTGGCGCTAAGCAAGGATGACCAGGAAACTTGCGCCAGCGAGGTATTGGCCGCTGCCCGAGCCTCATTCGCTACAAATCAACCTCACTTGGCGATTGCCGAGCTAACCGCTTGGCGTGAATCGGCAACGGCACTAGCAGCTGGCCTGGGCAAGGAGCCCATTGAATGGCTTGAAGAATCTGAACCCGTAGAGCGTCCCTAAGGCATGGCGAAGGACTCCAAGGTTGAGCGCCCTACCAAGAAGAGCGAGTACGATCTTCGCTTCGCATCTGTTCAGGCAAAGCGCGGGTGGATTGATCTAGAAATGCGTCGGCTCCTCCACCAGCGCCGTCGCGATGCTGTCCGCGTCGTCCAACGCCGCGAGGTAGCGCTCGGCATCCAAGGCCGCTGAACAACCCGTACCCGCTGCAGTGATGGCCTGGCGGTAGCGGTGGTCCACGGCATCGCCGCAGGCGAAGACGCCCGACAGGTTGGTGCACGTGGTGGGTGAATCCACCTTGATGTACCCCTCGGCATCGAGATCCACCTGGCCACCCAACAGTTCCGTGCGGGGCAGGTGCCCAATCGCCACGAAGATGCCCGTCGCCGCCTGCTCCTGGGTTTCCCCGGTACGGGTGTCCGTCAGCGTTACGCCCGTGACCTTGGCGTCACCATGGATTGCAGTGACCGCAGAGTTCCACGCGAAGCTGATCTTCGGGTTGTCCTTGGCCCGCTGCGCCATGATCCGGGAGGCGCGCAGCTCACCCTTTCGCACGACGACGGTCACGGACTTCCCGAAACGCGTCAAGAAGGTTGCTTCCTCCATGGCGGAGTCGCCGCCGCCCACCACGATGATGTCCTGCTCGCGGAAGAAGAAGCCATCACACGTGGCGCACCAGGAAACACCGTGTCCGCTGAGCTTTTTCTCTTCCGGCAGGCCGAGTTCCTTGTAGGCAGAGCCGGTAGCCAGGATGACCGCCGGAGCTTCGTGGGTCCTACCCGCCCCGGTGACCACCGACTTGAGGTGGCCCCGCAGCGAAACGGACGTGACGTCGTCGAACACTATTTTGGCGCCGAACTTTTCCGCCTGGGCCTGTAGTCCGTCCATCAATTCCGGCCCTTGGATCCCCTCAGGGAAGCCGGGGAAGTTCTCCACTTCCGTGGTGTTCATGAGCGCGCCGCCGGCGGTCACCGATCCCGCCAGGACCAGCGGTTCCAGCCCGGCCCGTGCGGCGTAGATCGCAGCGGTATAACCGGCAGGACCGGACCCGATGATGATCAGCTGTTCCTTGCTCATGAAAATCTCCTTGGCTGGGCAGGCATGACGCCGGGCGGGTACTTGTTCAAGTGCAACAAGTACCCGCCCGGCAATCAAGGCCTATCGAACCGGAGACGCCTCGCGCTCCTTCACGGAAACGGAGGAATTACCACGCCCCAGCTTGCTCGGCCACCAGATTTTGTCCCCGATGTCGTAGGCCAACGCGGGAACCAGGAGGGAGCGCACCAGCACGGTATCCAGGAGCACACCGAACGCCACAATGAAGGCCAACTGCACCAGGAACATGATGGGAATGACGCCCAGGGCGGCGAAGGTCGCCGCGAGGACCACTCCGGCGGAGGTAATCACGCCGCCCGTCACGCCGAGTCCCCGGAGGATGCCCGGCCTCGTTCCATGCTTGAGCGATTCCTCACGGACGCGGCTCATCAGGAAGATGTTGTAATCCACGCCCAGGGCCACCAGGAACACGAAACCGAACAGCGGAACCGTGGCATCGGCACCGGAGAACTGGAAGATCCCGTTGAACACCCAGGCCGAGACGCCCATGGCCGCGCCGTAGGACAGGACCACGGAAAGCACCAGGAGCACCGGTGCAACCACTGACCGAAGCAACAGCATCAGGATGAACAGGATGACCACCAGCACGATCGGGATAATCACTGTCAGGTCGCGCTGGGCCGTGGTGTTGGTGTCCAGGGCAGTTGCCGTGACGCCGCCAACCAACGCGGCGGAATCAACGTCGCGCACAGCCGAACGCAGCGACTTCACCGTGTCTTCGGCTTCGATCGAGTCAGCGGCGCTGTTGAGCGTGGCATTGATGAGCACACGGCCATCGCGGACGGCTGGATCCGCCGGCGCACCCGGTGCGCCGGTAATCGGCACGCTGCCCTCGCCCAACAGGTAGGCGTCGCCTACGCCGTTGGCGGCCTTGACCTTGTCCAGCACCTGCTGCGCGGCGTCCTGGGAGGCAACCACGACGACGGGGCTGCCGCTGCCGGCGTCGAAATGCCTCGCCAGCGCGTCCTGGCCGTCGACGGCGTCGGACTTGGCCAGGATGACGTCGGTCTGCGGAACACCGTTGGCCTTCAACTGAAGGACACCCGCAGAGGCTACCACCAGGAGCAGCACGGAGACGATCCACACCACGCGGGGTCGCCGCGAAACCAAGGAACCCACACGCCGCCACAGACCCTTTTGCCCCTCAAGGCCGGTGACCAGCTCGGGTTCGCGTTCGTCGTCGGGCAGGAGCTTGGGACGGAAGGGCCAGAAAGCTGCGCGGCCCAGCAGCGCCATGAACGCCGGAAGCAGGGTGAGCGCGGCGAACAGCGAGCAGACGATGCCCGCCGCAGCCACGGGACCGAGGGCCTTGTTGGAGTTCAGGTCGGAGAACAGCAAGCACAGCAGCGCGATGATCACGGTGGCGCCGGAAGCGAGGATCGGCTCGAAAGATGCCTTCCACGCCGTCAGCACTGCCTGGGTCCGGTTGGTGGTGTGGGTGAGGGCCTCACGGAACCGGGCAACGAACAGCAGGGCGTAGTCCGTGGCGGCACCGATCACCAGGATGGACAGGATGCCTTGGCTTTGCCCGTTCAGTTGGATCCACCCGAGCTTGGCCATGCCGAAGACCAGCAGAATCGCGGCGCAGAGGGCGAAGACGGAGGTCAGGAGCACGGCAATCGGCAGCACGAGCGAACGGTACACGAGGAGCAGGATCACAAACACCGCGCCGAGCGCCACGAGCAGCAGGATGCCGTCGATGCCGCCGAATGCGTTGACCAGGTCCGCCGTCAGCCCAGCAGGGCCCGTCACATAGGCCCGCATGCCATCCGGAGCACCGGGCTGCACCACGTCGCGGAGTTCCTTGACCACGTCACGGATCTCGTCAGTCTCGGAGATGGGCACAATGTACTGCACCGCTTTGGCGTCCTGCGAAGGGATGGGCCCGACGACGGCGCTCCCCAGCTTGAGTGCCTCGATGTCGGCTTTCAGCTGGGCTGCTTCGCCCAGTTGGGCCGGGGTGAATGCGGTGTCGCTCTCGACGATGACCACCGCGGGGATTTCGTCGGAGTCGCGGAACTTGGCCTGCCAATCACCGGCTTCGGTGGCTTCCGCCCCGGCAGGGAGGAACGAGGCTTGGTCGTTGGAGGACACTTCCTCCAGCCGCCCGAAGGTGGGGCCGCCGACCCCTGCTATTCCCAGCCAGGTGATGACCAGCACCACAGGGATCAGCCACCGCAACCAGAACGGCACTTTCTGTGTCTTCATGGGTCCTTACTTTCAGAGGCACGAGTGGGCATTTATTAGACTATAGAGTATCTCTATCATGGAACTAATCAAGCGGACTTCGTCCCCGATGCCCTGCCGGGCGGGGACGGGGAGTAATATCCGGAAGGCAGCAAAGACATAAGGAGGCGCTGATGTCGGATACGTGGGACGAGCGCCCAAGGGATCCCGCCACGGATGCCGGTGGCCGCGCCTCGGTGGGTGGTGCGCCGGAAGGTGCGGGGCCGCCGTCGGGCCTTCCCCAAGACCTTGTCCGGCTCCTTCAGGACTTCACCCTGGAAGCCAACCACTATGTAGACGCGGCGGGCGGCCGCAATGACATGCACAGGACCGACCTCAATGCGCTGGCAGTGGTCATGCGCCACTCGGCTGCCGGCCGCGTGGTGACGCCGGGCGTGCTGCGCAGCGAACTGCGGCTTAGCTCCCCCGCAACCACCGCGTTGGTGGATCGCCTGCACGCCTCCGGGCACCTCACCCGCGAGCGCCTTGGCACGGACCGCCGCCAAGTCCAACTGCACATGACACCCAAGGCATATCGCGACGGCAGCGCCATGTTCCTTCCCCTGGCCATGCGGATGGGGAAGGCCATGGGTGCGTACAGTGAAGCGGAACTGGACCTGGTCCGGCGCTTCATGACGGACATGGTGGAGGCCACCATCGACGCCCGCCACGAAGCCACCAGCCCCGAACCCAACTAGGGGACACCAAACGTCCCAATGAGCGCTCAGTGGAACATGTGCTGTCCCCCAGTTGGGCGCCGCGTTCCACCCACGCGTTCCACCCAAACACACAGGCCAAGCTGTAGCGTTTCCCTATGAACGAGCAGCAGCCTGAAGATGTCTATACCCACGGGCACCACGAGTCGGTTGTCCGGGCCCACGCCTCACGGACAGCCGAGAATTCGGCCGCGTTTGTTATCCCCCATCTCACCCCCGGGACGTCAGTGCTCGACGTCGGCTGTGGACCTGGCAGCATCACATGCGATTTCGCGCGGCTGGTTTCGCCCGGGCACGTGACGGGTTTGGACCGCTCGGCGGACATCATTGCCCAGGCCACCGAGCTGGCCAAGGACCGCGGCGTGGAGAACGTCGACTTCCAAACGGGGAACATCTACGATCTCGACTTCGAGGACGAAACGTTCGATCTGGTCCATGCCCACCAGGTGCTCCAGCACCTCACCGACCCCGTAGCGGCCCTGCGGGAAATGCGCAGAGTGGCCAAACCGGGAGCCATCGTGGCCGTGCGGGACGCCGATTTCCACGGCATGAGCTGGTACCCCGAGGTCCCCGAGCTCGACGACTGGATGGAGCTCTACCAAAGGATCGCGAGGCGCAACGGAGCAGAGCCCGACGCCGGCCGCCGCCTGGTTTCGTGGGCGCAGCAAGCCGGGTTTGCCCAGGTTTCCCCGAGCAGCAGCAACTGGCTCTACGCCACGGCACAGCAGCGCGCTTGGCAGTCACGGGTGTGGAGCGAACGGGTGCTGCACTCCGCCTTCGCCGAGCAGGCTTTGGAGTATGGCTTCGCCAATGAAGCCGATCTCGCCCGGATCGCCGCCGGTTGGCACCGTTGGGGGGCCACGGAGGATGGCTTCTTCCTCATCCCGAACGGGGAAGTCATTGCGAGGGCCTAAGTGGCTGTACCTCCACTACCTTGATTGAAGCCCAGCAGGCGTCAAATCAACCCTTTCTGGTGGCATTTCCGCTCTTGCGCCACCAATGTTGGTGGTGAAGGTACGCGCCACCAAAAAGTATTTCCGATGCCATGTAGAAATGTCCCGCCCGGTTCCGACTTATGAGTGAAGGCTCCCAGACAGGGAGCCCCTCAACAAGGAGTTCGAGATGAAATACATGATCATGATGTTCGGTTCGGCCGAGGGCATGATGGAAACCGCCGATCCGGAGTGGGTCAAGGAAATGATCGGTTTCATGATCCAGATCGACAAGGACCTCACCGAGTCCGGAGAGCTCGTGTTCAACGCCGGACTCGCCGATGGCAGCACCGCGAAGCTCGTCAAGCAAACCCCGGACGGCGTCATCACCACCGATGGGCCTTACGCGGAAGCCAAGGAGTCCCTGGTGGGGTACTGGGTGGTGGACGTTGCCAGCGAGGAACGGGCCGTGGAGATCTGTTCCAGCATTGTGAAGTACTCGCAGGTAGTGGAGCTCCGAGCCATCCCGGCCGGCCCGCCGGAGGTCTAGCCTTTGACCCAGCCCCCGCGGGACACCCGAATCGAGGACCTGCTGCGCACACTCGCGCCGCAGGTCCTTGGCGTGCTGGTCCGTAAACACGGGCAGTTCGACGTCTGCGAGGACGCCGTTCAGGAAGCCCTCCTCGAAGCCGCGATGCAGTGGCCGTCCGGAATGCCGGATAACCCCAAGGGCTGGCTGTTGTCCGTCGCGTCCCGAAGGTTGATCGACGCCTGGCGCAGTGACTCCGCCCGGCGCGCCCGGGAAGACCGCGTGGCGGCCATGGAAGTCGACGTGCCCGTTTCAGCTGCCGACGACACCCTCACCCTCATATTCCTCTGCTGCCACCCGGCCCTCTCGGCACCGTCGCAGCTCGCCTTGACGCTCCGCGCAGTAGGTGGACTCACGACGGCGCAAATCGCCTCCGCTTTCCTGGTCCCCGAAGCGACCATGGGACAAAGAATCAGCCGCGCGAAACAAACGATCCAGAAGGCCGGCGGCCGGTTCGAGCAACCGGCACCCTCCGAGCGGAAGGCGAGGCTCGGCGTCGTACTTCACGTCCTGTACCTGATCTTCAACGAGGGTTACGCCGCAAGCTCCGGTGAGTCGCTGCAGCGTGAGGACCTGACCACCGAAGCGATCCGGTTGACCCGCCTGCTGGTTGCCGCGGTGCCGGGTGAGCCGGAAGCTGGGGCTCTGTTGGCCCTGATGCTGCTCACGGATTCCCGCCGCGCTGCTCGAGCCCGGCCGGACGGTACTCCGGTGCCCTTGGCGGAGCAGGACCGGAGTACTTGGAATGGCGGGCAGATCGCGGAGGGCATTGCGTTACTGACCTCCGTCCTGGGCCGTGGGCGTCCCGGTCCCTATCAACTGCAGGCCGCAATCGCCGCTGTCCATGCCGAGGCGGCTTCTGATGCAGAGACGGACTGGCCGCAGATCGTGGCGCTGTACACAGTCTTGGAAGCCGTGGCCCCCAGCCCTGTGGTGACGTTGAACCGGGCCGTCGCCGTGGCGCGCGTCGAGGGGCCGGTTGTGGCTTTGCAGCTCTTATCCGGCTTGGATCCCGCGCTGGGTCGCGGGCACCGCCTGGACGCCGTGCGCGGGCACTTGCTGGAGCTGGCCGGGCTGCCTGTCGAAGCCCGTTCTGCGTATCTGTCAGCCGCGAAGAAAACCGGCAGCCTGCAGGAGCGACGGTACTTGATGGGCAAGGTGGCGGATTTGGACGCCGCTCAAAACAACAGCGACGGCAACATATAGTCGAGACCATGGAACAGCGCATTCTTGGCAAAACCGGCCGGTCAGTCTCCACCGTCGGCCTGGGCACGTGGCAACTTGGAGCGGACTGGGGCGCGGTGAGCGAAGAAGACGCCTTGGCGGTCCTCGAAGCTTCCGTGGAGGCAGGCGTCAACTTCTTCGACACCGCCGATGTGTACGGTGATGGCCGCAGCGAACAGATCATTGGACGCTTCCTGCAGGACAACCCGGACCTGGACATCACCGTGGCCACCAAGATGGGCCGCCGCGTGGACCAGGTTCCCGAAAACTACACCCTGGCCAACTTCCGCGCCTGGACCGACCGCTCGAGGCAGAACCTGCAGCAGGACACCCTTGACTTGGTCCAATTGCACTGCCCGCCCACCGCCGTTTACAGCAACTCCGAGGTCTACGACGCTTTGGACACCCTGGTTAGCGAAGGAGCCATCCGCAACTACGGCGTCAGCGTCGAACGCACCGACGAGGCCCTCGAAGCCATCAAACGGGGCAACACCGCAACCGTGCAGATCATCCTCAACGCCTTCCGCCTGAAGCCGCTCGACGAGGTCCTGCCTGCCGCGAAGGAAGCCGGCGTAGGCATCATCGCCCGGGTCCCTCTGGCCTCCGGATTGTTGTCCGGCAAATACACCACCGAGACAACGTTTGCTGAGAACGACCACCGGAACTACAACCGGACCGGCGCAGCTTTCGACGTCGGGGAGACCTTCTCGGGCGTGGACTTCGCCATCGGCGTCAAGGCCGCGCAGGAGTTCAGCCAACTGGTTCCCGACGGCATCACCACCTCACAAGCGGCCCTCGCCTGGGTCATCGCGCAGGACGGCGTCACTTCCGTCATTCCCGGTGCGCGTTCGGCTGAGCAGGCCGCTGCCAATGCCGAAGCTGGGTCGTTGTCTTCCGTCGGGGCGGGGCTCTCTCCGGGAGTACGCGAGATCTACGATCGCTACTTCCGCGAGGCGATCCACCCGCGCTGGTAGGCATAAATGTGGCGGCGCCAGGTCCCTGGCGCCGCCACATTTACCCTATCCCCCGACGTGGGCGAGCTGACGTTTGCTATTGATGATGTCGGCTGAAACAGCGGCGATCATCCCCAATATGAGAGGTGAAGCGCCGCCCTTGATGAACGCCATGGCGAGCAGGCTTGTTCTTGTTGTGTGGATGGGCTCATAGAAAATCACAGACAGAACCGCTGCTATGACGAGCGCGGCCAACACCCACAGTTTTGTACTTCGGTCTACCGCAAACCTGCGGTATGTCACGACCGCCGCAAAACTTATCAGAATAGTGGCTACCTGAAGCTCCCACGGGAAACGTCGAGTAATTGACACCGCCGGAATCCCGCCGAAATCAAACAGGTACCCGTTCACCATTCCCTCCGATTGGACACCAATGTAGCCAACGACCAGGACGACGAGCAGTGCCAAGACTGACATGGAAGCCGAGCGGACCTTCAAATGCATCATGGACGCTACTTAAAGGCCAAGGGCAGCTCACTGAAACTGTACTTGACACTACTATTTCGCCGGTCGAGATCAATGGGCTTTGAGCTTCCGGTACCGCCCGATTGCACGACAAGGTTACTCACGTATCTACCGACGAGCCCCTCCCCGGCCCCAGCAGGAACTGCGTCAACGTCGCCGGGAAGCAGGTAGACAACAACAGAGGTCCCTCCATTCTCCTGAACGCCAACCCTCACCCCTGATTGCGCAAACCGTTCTTTCGTTGTGCACGAGGATCCCCCGACGGCACTCGCATTGCGCAACTGGACGATGATGCAGATCTGTCGTCCCACGTCTGCTTGCGCAACGGAATACCGGGCGTTCGCGTCTTCTCCAAGAAGGCGAACACTGGCAGAGTCAACGGCAGCTTGCCCTGGAAGAGACTTCTCAATTTCCAAGTCCGGCAGCCCTTGAGGCAAAGCCAGCACGGGGACAAGAGTGGAAGCGTCAAGACTGGTCACTTGCTGAGCCATGGCCGGCGAAACGCCAATGACGATCCCTGCCACTGGGATGCATGCCAATGAAAGGGCCTTAGAAACTCTTTTCATTATTTTCTCCTCAGAAGTCCTAGCTAGTGGTCAATCGCGAAACTGCTCACAGGTCATCACCGGCTGCCCAGGATTGGAATAATTGGAGTTCCACCAGCACTCTTGGAATGCGCTGTAGTGCAAGGTCGACCAGTTGTTGGTCCAACTGCCCGCGTCTCCAGATGCTGCGGAGATCCAGTAACCTGTCGCACCGTCATAACTCGCAGAATATTCATAGTTGCTGAATCCGTAACCAGCCGCCCCCATACCCGTGTAAACACGACCGCCGGAGTCGGTTCCGACCGCACTGGACCAGTAGTTATTGGCAAAGCTTTCGCCCTCGAAATACCGGTAATTCCAAGATGCTTGACCGGCGGGCGAGACGAACATGAGAAGCAACCCGACGCAACACGCCAAGACAGGAAGACGAACAGCCCTCATTTTCAATATTGCAACATGCATTTTCCCTCCATTTCATGGCGGGAACCCCACGTCGAGAATAATACTATCGGCCACAATATTTCAACCATTGATTCAATATCCTCTTCAACCCCGTCGTCGCATCGAGGACAGAGTTGAAAATAAGCTGAATATCTTTTGCGGACTCAAAACAGGAATCACAGAATCGTGACGCAGAATTTTAGAATCTTTATGAATTATTTAGCATCACGCTTCACGGGGCGGACGATACCAAGATTCTGAGCACTATCCCCGAGTCACAGTCCGCGCTGGTAGGCAACTGGCCGACGTCGTACTTTCCCGGCGTCTGGCTTACCAGCCGCTGCGCGTGGGAGTGTGGCCTTGGCGGGCGTCGTCCGGCATGGCCATTTCGGCGCGGAGTCCCAGGAGGCGGATTGGGCGGTCCGGTTCCATTTTGCCGGTGAGGTTCAGGGCTTGAGTGAGGACTTCGTCCCGGTCGAAGGTCTCCGGGATCTTCTTCGCATAGGTCTTGGTGAAGAACGGTTTGTAGCGAACTTTGAGCGTCAGCCCAACCACCGGGCGCCCCTCGGCAGCAACGTCTTCGAGGACCCGGGCGGTGAGTTCCTTGATGGCATCCTCGATTTGGACTGTCTCTGTGAGGTCCTGCTGAAAGGTGGTTTCACGGCCGTGGGCGCGGGCAACCCACGGGGTATCGTCCACCTCCGTGGCGCCATCTCCCCGCCCTAGCTGCGCATACCAAGGCCCCATCTTCGGGCCAAACTCCTGAACCAGGTCATTCGGGTCGATGGCGGCGAGTTCTTTGACCGTGGTGATGCCGTGGGCGGCGAGCCGTTTGGAAATCTTGGGTCCGACGCCCCAGAGCCCGATGGTCGGTTTGTCCCCCATGACTTCGAGCCAGTTCTCGTTGGTCAGGCGGAAGGTACCAGCGGGTTTGCCGAAGTCCGTGGCATTCTTGGCACGGACCAGGTTGTCACCGATGCCGACGCTGCAGTGTAGTTGCGTGTTTTCAAGGACTGCCGCTTGGATTTGCTTGGCATAGGCCTCCGGGTCTTCCGTGGTGACCCCCACGAAGGCTTCGTCCCAGCCAAGCACCTGGACAGTGGCACCGGGCTGCTCGCGGAGGGTTTGCATCACGACCTCCGATGCCGCGAGATACGCCTCATGGTCGACAGGCAGGATGATGGCGTCTGGAACTTTGCGGGCCGCGATGCGAAGCGGCATGCCCGAACCGACGCCGAAAGCGCGCGCTTCATAGGACGCCGTTGAAACTACTGCCCGTTCCGTCGGATCTCCCCGACCACCCACAATGAGGGGCTTCCCGGCGAGCTCAGGCCGCCGCAGGATTTCGACGGCAGCGATGAACTGGTCGAGATCGACGTGCAGGACCCACGGGATTCCGCTCACGGGATTAGTCTGCCCCATTGCTGGCTGCCTTGGCTGTACCTTCACGACCTTCTTTGGGCTCCTCCGCGGCGGAAATCAACCTGTTTGGGGTGCATTCCCTGGCTGGCGGCGGCAAAGTGGGTGGTAGCGGTACACGAATCCAGCCAAGGCCCCGTCCGGACCACCCATTTCACCGGCATAAGCTGAGATGGTGCAATTTTCCCTTTGGCTGGCCTTGGTTGGCGCCGGCACCCTGATCAGTTTCACTCCCGGCGCCGGTGCAATCTTCACCATGAGCAACTCGCTCAATTCGGGGTTCCGACGCTCCATTTGGGGCATCCTTGGCCAACAGGTGGCTTTGGTCATCCACATTGTGATCGTCGCCCTCGGCGTGGGCGTCCTTGTTTCCAATTCGCCGCTGATCTTCAACATCATCCGGTACGCGGGCGCGGCCTACCTCGTGTACTTGGGCATCCGGCAGTTCCTCCACAAACCTGATCTGGACAAGGAAGAAGTCCAGGACAAGAAGAACGAGCCGGCACTCTCCATGTTCCAACGCGGTATCTGGGTGAACCTGCTGAACCCCAAGGCAATCGTGTTCTTCCTGGCGTTCATGCCCCAGTTCATCCGCCCGGACCAGCCCTTGGTGCAGCAATACGTGGTGCTGACCGCTACCGTCCTGGCGATCGACATCATGGTGATGTGGTTCTTCTTCGCCCTCGCCGCCCGGTCATTCCAGCGGTTTACCCACGATCAGCGCGGGCAAACCATCCTCAACAGGATCTTCGGCTGCCTGTTCGTCCTGGTGGGCATCCTGCTGGCGGTCATCCACTAGCGCTCAGCCGGAAACCGTCGATCCACGAACCACCAACGAGCTCTCCAGCGTCACGTGGGGCTCAGCCAACGGCACCCCTTCAATGAGTCCCCTCAGCTGTTCCCCTGCCTTGCGGCCCAGCGGCGTCGCGGGCAGGTGTACGGTGGTCAAGCCCGGGTTGCTCGTGGCGGAGTACGGCAGGTCGTCGAACCCGGCCACGGCCAGCTCACCGGGGATGCGCACACCTTCCACCCGCGCTTCCTGCAGCACGCCATAGGCGTGGGTATCGGTGCCACATACGACGGCGGTCACCCCCTCACGCCGCCAAGCAGGCCACGCTTCGGCAAAGGCAGCCGCGGCAGCTCCGACGTCGATCGATGTGCTGATGATGTGCTCCTCAGAAACAGCAAGCCCGCAGGCAAAGGCTTCGTCAAGGAACGCATCGCGCCGAAGTTGGAACGTGGCCGTTCCCGTGATGCCGTCCACGTAGGCGGCACGGATGTTCCCGGCGGCAGCCAGATGCCGGGCAAGCTCTCGGGCTCCTTGGGCGACGTCGAGGTTGACCGATGGTGCGTAGGATTCCAGGCCCGGCGCATCGAGCAGAACCAGCGGTCCTGCCGCAGACAGGTCCTGAAGGAATTCTGCGCTGGGGGCACCAACAAGAAGCCCTGCCGGCCGGAGCGCAAGGAGTTTCCGCACGTCATCGGCCTGCGGTGACTCGCCGGCATCCGTGACGGACAGCAGCAGCTGGTACTCGGAGCCCAGGGATTCCCGGACGCCTGCGATCACGTTGGCGAAGAAGGGGTTGGACACGTCAGGCGTTACCAGGATGACAATCGAGCTGACACCGCGGGCCAAGGAACTGCCAATGCTATCCACGACGTAGCCTAGTTCGGCGATCGCGGTCCGGACCCGCGAAATGTTGTCCTCGGAAACCCTGCCTTGCGTCTTGCCGTTGGCAACCAAGGAGACTGTCGCCGTCGAAACCCCTGCCCGCGCGGCAACCATTGCCGCCGTGACTCGTGGCGCGCGTTTGCCGAGGTGATCCGGGGTATCCATGCATCGATCTTAACGTTGTTGCACCCGTCTCGCGCAGAACATGGCATCAAGCGCTTGACGTTCTCCGCGTTAAGCGTTTGACGTGACCCGGTAACCAGTGCCATGATTCCCCTGAATGCTTAGCGCCCTGTCCGGCGCCGGGGCTACCGCAGAACAAACCCAAACCGGACAGGCCCCAATGACGTGGAGAGAACGTGGAAACGAACACCCGCAAAAAGATCATTCTTGATTGCGACCCCGGCCATGACGACGCAGTGGCATTGCTGCTGGCTCACGGCAACCCGGACATCGAACTGTTGGCCGTGACCACCGTGGTGGGCAACCAAACCCTCGAGAAGGTCACCCGCAACGCACTTTCCGTCGCCACGATCGCGGGCATCACGGGCGTTCCCTTCGCTGCCGGTTGCGACCGCCCCCTGGTCCGGACCATCGAAACCGCCCCCAGCATCCACGGCGACTCCGGCATGGACGGCCCAGAGCAGCCCGAGTCCGCCATCGAGCTGGACCCGCGCCACGCCGTCGACCTCATCATCGAAACCGTCATGGCGCATGAGCCGGGCACGGTCACCCTGGTTCCCACAGCGGGCCTGACCAACATCGCGATGGCCGCCCGCAAGGAGCCGCGCATCGTGGAGCGCGTGAAGGAAGTTGTCCTCATGGGCGGCGGCTACCACGTGGGCAACTGGAGCGCGGTGGCAGAGTTCAACATCATCATCGACCCCGAGGCCGCCCACATCGTGTTCAACGAGAAGTGGCCCGTGGTGATGGTGGGCCTGGACCTCACGCACCAGGCGCTGGCCACGGACGAGGTGGTGGCGAACATCGCGAAGATCGGTACCAAGCCAGCCAAGTTCGTCCTGGAGCTCATGGAGTTCTTCAAGAAGACCTACAAGGATGCCCAGGGCTTCGACTTCCCGCCGGTGCACGATCCCTGCGCCGTCGCCTACGTCATCGATCCCACGGCCATGACCACCCGCAAGGTCCCCGTGGACATCGAGCTGCAGGGCAAGCTCACCCTCGGCATGACGGTGGCCGACTTCCGCGCGCCCGCCCCCGAAGACTGCCACACCTCGGTCGCGGTGGACCTGGACCACAAGAAGTTCTGGGATTTGGTCACCGACGCGATTGAACGCATCGGCGAACCAACGCTCGACGGCGACACCCCCGCAAGTGCGCGGGTCACCGCCGGGGCCCTCGTCACGGAAGAGGCAAAGTAATGAGCACTCAGACAACAGCCAAGGGCAACGTCACCGCCCTCATGGTCGCCCTGCTGGCAGCCTGCGTGGCCTTCCAGCTCAACGCCTCCATGCTCAGCCCGGCACTGGTGACCATGGGTAACGAGCTCCAGACCGACCAGGCAACCATCGGCCTTTCGCAGACCTGGTTCTTCACGGCCGCGGCCCTGTTCTCCCTGTTCCTTCCGCGCCTCAGCGACATTGTTGGCCGCAAGAAGATCCTGCTGGGCATGATGATCCTGATGGCCGTCGGTTCGGTCATCGCCGCCTTGGCTCCCGACGTAACGTGGCTCTTCGTTGGCCGCATCATCCAGGGCGTCAGCGGGCCAACGGTCCCGCTGTGCCTCATCATGCTCCGCTCCGCCGTGAGCAACCCGCGCAAGTACGGCGCACTCATGGGCCTCATCACGGCGGTCAACGGTGGCGTGGCCGGCGTCGACTCCTTCGTGGGCGGCTACTTCGCCGAGAACTTCGGCTTCCGCAGCATCTTCTGGCTGATGGTTGCCCTGGCTGTTGTGGCAACGGCTCTGATCGCATTCCTGGCCAGCGAGAGCAAGCCTGCCGCGGGCACCACCATGGACTGGCTCGGTGTGTTCTTCATCGTCATCGCCGTGGGTGCCCTGCTCACCGCCCTGAACGAGGGCTCCAAGCTCGCCTCGGCGTTCGACGGCGGCACGCTGGCCCTCGCCGTCGGCCTCACCATCGTTGCCGTGGCCGCGTTCGCCGCGTTCTGGGCCGTGGAGAAGCGCGCCAAGCAGCCGATGGTGGAAACCGTGCACCTGCGCCAGCGCTCCACGTGGGCTCCCCTGCTGACCACCACCCTGACCATGACCGGCATCTTCGCGGTGATCAACGGCATCGTTCCGGCGTTCGTGCAGGCCGCGGATCCCGGCTTCGGCGTGGGCCCCACCGAAATGTCCCTCATGATCCTGACGCCTTACGCCCTGCTGGGGTGGGTCTTCGGTCCTATCAGCGGTCGCCTGGCACCTGTCCTCGGATACACCAAGGTGCTCCGCATCGGGCTCATCGGCAGCCTCGTCGCCTTGGGGATCATCGCGTTGTTCGGGCTCAGCAACCTCCCGATGATGATCGTTGGCACGGCCTTGCTGGGCATCATGTACGCCGGTACCGTCAACATCATGCTGAACGGACTTGGCGTGGTCCTCTCGCCCAAGGGCAACCCCGGCTTCCTGCCCGGCATGAATGCGGGTGCCTTCAACCTCGGCGCAGGCCTGAGCTTCCTGGTTCTTCCCGCCGTCCTGGTAGCGACCTCAGCGTTGGGTGACGCGAAAGCGTCCTACCTGACCGTCGTCGTCGTTGGTTTCGCCATCACCTTCGCTGCGTTCGCGGCGTCGTTGCTGATCCCGAAGCCCGTCGACGCCGAGGTGACCGAAGACCAAGAGGTGGCTGCGTGAGCAAGTCCGGAATCGTCGTCGTAGGCTCGCTCAATGCGGACCTGACCATCTACACCGAGCGGCTTCCGCATCCCGGCGAGACCGTCCACGGCAACGGCTTCGCCGTGAACCCGGGCGGCAAGAGCGCCAACCAGGCCGTCGCTGCGAGCAAGCTGGGCGGCGACGTGACCCTGATCGGCGCCGTGGGCGATGACCCCAACGGCACCATGCTCCTTGAATCGACGGCGGGTGCCGGCGTCGACGTTTCGCGCGTCAGGCGTTCGGACACTTCCACGGGAGTGGCAGTCATTTCGGTGGACGCGAACGGCGAGAACAGCATCATCATCTCGGCAGGCGCCAACGGCACACTGTCACCGATGGACATCGATTTTGACGCCTTCCGCGACGCTGCCGTGGTGTGCCTTTGCCTGGAGGTTGGCATCGATGCGGTGGTAGCCGCCGCCCAGGCCGGGCACGACGCCGGAGCAACGGTCCTGCTGAACCTCTCGCCCTACGCTGAGGTGCCTGAGTTGTTGGCGGGCCTGAGCGACGTGCTGCTGGTGAACGCCCACGAGGCTGCACTGTTCCTTGGTTCCGAGGCAGATATCCCCTCCGCTGACGCGGATGCCGAGGCATGGGAGCCGGTGCGCAGCCAGTTCGCAGACCGCGGCCTGCAGCGGGTGCTCGTAACACTGGGCTCGCAGGGTTCGGTGGTTTTGGATTCGCTGGCCGTTGGCTCCCAGGATCAACTCACGCGGATCGCTCCCACCCGGGTCTCCGCCGTCGACACCACCGGTGCGGGCGACGCCTTCACGGGTGCCGTGGCCGCACGCCTGGCCGCGGGTGATTCACTGGCCGATGCCGCGTCCTTCGCCTCCGTGGCAGCAGCCCTCGCCGCGACGAAGAAGGGTACCCAAGCGGCGTACGCAACCCTCGAGGAAGTCGAGCAACTGCGGGGATCTTAGTCCCAGCCCGGCACCCAAGTAGGGGACAGCACTCGTTCCACTGAGGCTTCAGTGGAACGAGTGCTGTCCCCTACTTGGGTTAAGCGGACCTGCGGGCTGCTCGCTGCGCGGCGCGCTCTACGGCTTTGCGGGAAAGGTGTCCGTGGCCTGCCATGAGCCGCGGGACCACCACGTACACGGCCAACGGGACCACGAGCGCCGTCAACAGCATGGCGCGGAACACGGGGTGCCACGGTTCCATGATCGGGCCAAGGGCGAGCATGCCGATCGAAACCAGCGGGAAGATCGCGAGCCAAGTAATGAGGGCGCGGGTGTGGATCGAAGGCATCGGCGGACGGGCCGGTGCAGCAGCGGGTACGGCAGTGGTTTCGGGTGAGGCAGGGGCGGTCATCGGATTCTCCAACCAGATAGTTGCAATTGGCTTGGGACTACCATAACCGGGCATCGAAGCAATTACAACCACCTGGTTGGAAACTGGTAATATGACCCTATGGCGTGGGACACAGAGCGGACCAAGGGACTACTGCTGGAGGCTGCAACGTCCGAGTTCTGCGCGCGCGGCTTGGCCGGTGCGCGCATTGATCGGATCGCCACCGAAGCCGGAGTCAACAAGGAGCGGATCTACCAGTACTTCGGCAACAAAAACGCCCTCTTCGACGCCGTAATCGTCAACGCCCTGAGCACGCTGATGGACGAGGTCCCCATCGAAGGCGCGGGCCCCGAGGCCATGGCCGACTACGCCGGCCGCCTCTTCGACCATCACCAAAAGGACGCGACCGCCCCACGCCTCCTGTTCTGGGAGGGCCTCGAACGGGGAACCGAAGTGGTGGGACTGCCCAAGCGTATGGCCAACTGTGCGTCGAAAGTGAACAGCACCATAGCCGCCCTTCCGGGGGTCTCAAGGGAGGACGCCGGAGACCTCCTCATCACCATCGTGAGCCTCTGCGACTCCGCGCCCGTATTGCCCGCGCTGGACGGCCTGATGGTTGGCGATGACCCGGGCAGGGCACAAAAGCGGCGTGCCGCCGTCGTACGGACCGTCTACCTGGCCGCCTCCGCGCTGGCCGCCGAAGCAGCGGAGAGTACCCCCGTTTCCTAGGGTCCACTACCACTTGTCACCCCGTATGACAGATCAGTCACTGAAAATGACTTTCGTGTGGACTAACCCACTAGCCAAGCAGGGGTTCCATGAATCATGCTTGCACCATGTACTCAACGACGAGCCCATACCGCATCATTACGGTCTGCACAGGAAACATCTGCCGCTCACCCATGGCAGCACTCATGCTGGCCGAAGCCTTCGAAGCGGAAGGGCTCGGCGACCTGGTTGAAGTGGACTCCGCAGGCACCACGGGGTACGAGGTGGGACACCCCATTGACCCCCGCGCAGCCCGCGTCCTGGCAGCCCAACACATAGCCTCCGAGGACCATGTTGCCAGGGAATGGCGGCGCGAATGGTTCTCCGAACGCGACCTCATCCTTGCGCTGGACGTTGACCATTTCGGCTGGCTCCAGGAAGGCGCACCGGACCACGAGTCACTGGAAAGGGTGCGGATGTTGCGCAGCTTCGACCCCCTCATGGCAGGCCGGAGTTCCCTCGATTTGGGCATTGAGGACCCCTGGTACGGCGGCCACACCGACTTCGACAACACGTGGACGCTCATCAAGGGCGCCCTGCCCGGAATCGTGCGCCATGTCAAGGCAGCGCTGGCCAACCAAGGAAGCGAGCACCAGCAGGTAACCTCTATGTCATGACCCCTGCACCCGTGATCATTGCTGTCGACGGGCGGTCCGGCGCAGGCAAAACAACGCTCGCCGTCGAGTTGGCCGCACGCCTTCGGGAGCACCACAAGGTATCCCTGTTCCACCTCGAGGACATCTACCCGGGATGGAACGGGCTGGCAACGGGCATCGAACGTTATGTGGATACCGTCCTTGGGCCGCTCCGTAACGGCCACGCCGCCGAATGGGTCAGCTGGGACTGGGAAAACCACGCAGACGGCCGGGCGCAGGTCACCCTGCCCGCGGAAATCGTCATTGTGGAAGGCGTCGGGGCGGCCGCCGAAGCCGCCCGGCCCATGCTGGACGCCGTTGTGTGGGTGGAATCACCGGGTGAGGACCGCCGCCGTCGGGCGTTGGACCGGGACGGCGGCACCTACGAGCCATATTGGGACTCGTGGGCCGCGCAGGAAGACGCCTGGCTCACCACCGACCCCGTCGCCGAGGCCGCAGACATTCGCGTGCAGAACTCTGCCGATGGCAGCGCCCCCACCGACGTCCTGCAGGCCATGACGTACCTTTCGCCGCTGACCCGCCTCCTGTCCCCGGAGCTGAGCGCCCGGCGCGGCCTCCAGCTCCGATCTGAAATGATCCCGGCGTCCCCTGATGCCGAGGCGCTGTTCAACGAGTTGTACGGTTCCTCGGACAACGCCGCCTGGCTGGACTCCTCCAACGCGGCGACGGCCATCACGGGTGGAACGCAGGCCGCCTCACGCAGCCGTTTCAGCATCCTCGCGGACGACGGCGGGACGTTCGGCCAGTCGGTACAGCACCAATCCGGGACTACTTTGGTGACCGCCGGTTCGGCAACCGTGCGCACCTCCGGGCCGTTCTTCCGGTGGCTGGATATGGTCTGGGGCCGCCGCGCCGTGCGTGCCCCCGAGGGCTACGATGGCCAGTTCACACTCGGCTGGCTCGGCTATCTCGGCTACGAACTCAAACGGGAAACGGGCGGCAACGATGTCCGCGCGGACACCCCTGACGCTGCGCTGCTCTTCGCTGGACGCGCCGTGGTCCTGGATCATCGGGAGCACACCGTGTGGCTGCTCGCCCTGGAAGCGCCCGACGCCGATGCCTGGTTCAGCGCGGCCCGCACCGCCGTTGCGGCTGCTTCGGCAGGACACGGCGGCGGTGTGCATCCAGCCACGGTCCATCCAGGCCACGGACGCCGTGCGGCCGGCGTCCCGATAACGCCGGGCGGCCAGGCCGCCGTCGTGGGTTCTGCGTTCGAGTGCCGCGACTCCGCCACCGACTACAAGCGCAAGATCGGCGAAGCCCAGCATGAAATAGGCGAGGGCAACTCGTACGAAATCTGCCTCACCACCACGCTTGAGGCGTCGGCCGGTGAGCTGGATCCGTGGCAGGCCTATCTGGCGTTGCGGCGCCGGAACCCGGCACCGTTCGCCAGCTTCCTGCGGTTTGGCGGCCTGGCGATTGCCAGTACCTCTCCCGAACGCTTCCTGAGGATCCTGTCCGACGGCGGCATGCGCGCCGAGCCGATCAAGGGCACCCGGCGCCGGTCCACCGATGACGGCGAAGACATCCGTTTGCGGCACGAGTTGGAGGCCTCGCTCAAGGACCGGGCGGAGAACATCATGATCGTGGACCTGCTCCGGAACGACCTCAGCCACTATGCCGTGCCTGGTTCAGTGACGGTGAGCAGGCTGTGCGCGATCGAAAGCTACGCCACCGTGCACCAGATGGTCAGCACCATCGACGCACAGCTGAGGCCCGGAGCTCCCCGCGCCGAAGCAGTGGCCGCCGCGTTCCCCGCCGGTTCCATGACGGGCGCACCGAAGATCAGCACCATGGACATCCTCGACCGGCTGGAGTCGGGGCCACGCGGGGTCTACTCGGGCGCCGTGGGCTATTTCTCGATGAACGCCGCGACGGACCTCGCGGTGGTGATCCGCACCTTGGTAGTCAACCCCGACGGCGGTAGCGGACGCACGCTGAGCCTGGGCATTGGCGGGGCCATCACGGCCGATTCGACGCCGGACGACGAGTACGAGGAAATCCGGACCAAGGCGTTTGGCGTGCTGTCTACCTTGGGTGCAGACTTCCCTTCCTAGGAATACAGGACTCCTGGCCGGTTACTGGAGGGTCGCGGTCAGCCTCGCGACGTTGTCCACATACTTGGCCAGTGGGGGCCTGTGCACCCAATCCTCGAGGGTAAGCTCACGGGACACCTCGCGATACGTGGATTCCACGGCCCGCATGAGGTCCACGGTTTCGGAGCCCAGGAGCATCACCGAAACCTCCATGTTCAAGGAGAAGGAGCGCATGTCCATGTTGCTGGAACCCAGGACGGCCACCTCGTCGTCGATGGTGAAGTGCTTGGCGTGGAGGACGTACGGGGCACGGTACAGGTAGATGCGGACACCGGCGTCCAGGAGGGCTTCGTAGTAGGAGCGCTGGGCGTGGTGGACCAGGAACTGATCGCCCTTCTCGGACACGAACAGCTCCACGTCCACTCCGCGCTGCGCGGCCGTCGTGATCGCGTAGAGCAGGGAATCGTCCGGGACGAAGTACGGGCTGCAGATGGAAATGCGGTGCTGCGCAGAGTAGATCAGGGTGTTGAACAGGCGCAGGTTGTTCTCCGTTGAGAACCCGGGGCCACTGGGGATCACCTGTGCCGTGACGTGCCCCGGGTTTGGCTCGGTGGGCAACCGTAGCTGGTCCTCCAACGACTCGTCGGTTTCGCTGAGCCAGTCCGTAGCGAACACCACGTTGAGGGTAGGGACGATCGGGCCTTCCAAGCGGGCCATGAGCTCCACCCATTTCCGTCCTGCCTTGCGGTGCTTGGGGTTGTTGTAGGACGGCTCAATCAGGTTCTGGGATCCGCTGAACGCGAGGACACCATCGATCACCAGGATCTTCCGGTGGTTACGCAGGTCCGGCCGGCGCCACTGGCCGTGGATGGGCAGCAGCGGCAGCATGGGCCTCCACTGGATCTTGCTGGCCTTGAGCCTTCGTACCAGGCGGCGGTACCCCTTGATCCGGAGCGTGCCGATGTGGTCGAAGAGCAGCCTGACAGTGACGCCGCGTTCTGCGGCCTTTTCCAGTTCCGTGAGGAGGCCGTCCGTCACGAAGTCGCTGCTCATGATGTAGAACTCGGCGTTGACGTAGCTCGTGGCACCCTTGATGGCCTCGGTCATCGCTTTGATGGATTCCTGGTAGCCGGGAATGAGCTCCACTTTGTTGCCGTCCACCATGGGCAACGAGCCGAGCCGGTGGTTCAGTTCGCTGGCAGACTTCACCCATTCCGGGCCGGAGTACACGCTGGCCGGGTCCGCCAGCTCCGAGGTGACCGAACGTACCCGATGGTTGACGGCCTCCTGTTGTTCCCGCCTGCGCTTGGACAACTTGAAGTTGCCGAACAGCAGGAAGAGGACAAAGCCGACGGATGGAACCAAAAAGACCGCAAGGAGCCAGGCCATGGCCGTTGTTGGGCGCCGGTTGCCCGGGATGATGCCCAGCAGGACGATGCGCATGATGACTTCCGCGATGGCCCACACACCCAGAAGCCACGTCCACTCAGGGCCAAGCGGAAACGGAAAAAGCACTCGAGAAACCCCCACGGTCCAACAACCAACGTTGACCACAGCCTATCCGCCCGCCCGCGCGGGAAGGCGCCACTAAGCTGGGAACATGACTTCTCCAGCGCCGACGGTCCTCGTTTTCCTTGATCCTGCCTTCGAAAACGGCCGGATTGCCGATTCCAGCCAACCCCAGCTCATGGCTACGGACCTGGGAGCGACCCGCGGCGATGGAGTCTTTGAATCACTCCTTGCGGTCCAAGGCCGTCCGCGCAAAGTCCAGGCGCACCTGAACCGTTTGGGCAGTTCCGCAGCCGCACTGGACCTGGCCCTTCCCGACCAGGAATCATGGCGCAAGGCCATCGGGACGGCGATTACCGAGTTCCGTTCCACGCACCCTGCTCCGACGCCGGAAGAGGACGAGGTAGTCGTCAAGCTGCTGGTCACCCGGGGTGTGGAGGGTGCCACGAGCCCCACCTGCTGGGTCCAGGCTTCGCCCTCACCCGCGGGCAGCCGCCGGCAGCGGGAGACGGGCATCGACGTCGTTCTTCTTGACCGCGGCTTCGACACCGAAGCCGGCGAGCGCGCACCCTGGCTGCTGCTGGGCGCAAAGACGTTGTCCTATGCCGTGAACATGGCCGCCCTCCGTTACGCCCACAAACAGGGCGCGGACGATGCCATCTTCACTTCGACGGATGGTCGCGTCCTGGAGGGCCCGACGTCCACTGTGCTGCTGGCCCATGTGGAGAAGATCGACGACGGCGACGGTTCAGTCCGGACGGTCCGTCGCCTCATCACCCCGCAGCTGGACAGCGGCATCCTGCCGGGTACCTCCCAGGGGGCGCTGTTCGCAGCGGCGAAGGCTGCGGGCTGGGAGCTCGGCTATGGTCCGCTGGAGCCGCAGGATCTGTTCGACGCGGATGCTGTGTGGCTGATTTCCAGCATCCGGCTGATCGCGCCCGTGAACCACATCAACGGCAAGGAGATCGGCTCGCCGGCCATACGCAAGCAGCTGACGGCCGAACTCAACGAATTGTTCGCCGGCATCGAGTAGGCCGCGGGTGAAGACTGCCCGCTTGGAACTTAGCAGGCAGCAAGTAAAGTAATCGCTCGCGTTACCTTTTGATGAGGAACTCTTATGCTCGGCAATGGCTGCCGCATGCGTTCATTCGTGTTCCTTATCCTCCTTGAACTGGGCCGTCCCCATGTGATGAACCTTGTTCTCGTGTTAGTTGGGTCACTCCCACCTGGCACTGCCTTCAGACTTTGCCGTCCAACTTCCCGGAGGGAATATGGGACTCAGCTCCCCCACACACGCCGAAGCATCGGCAACCGAGGTGTCCTCGGAACAAGGCGCCTCCACCTCAGGTCTCCGCCGGTCCATGGAGGCCCGGCACCTGGTGATGATTGCCATGGGAGGCGTCATCGGATCAGGCCTGTTCGTCAGTTCCGGCTACACCATCGCCACCGCCGGGCCGCTGGGAGCCGTGATCGCGTTCCTCATTGGCGCCTTGGTGGTTTACCTGGTCATGGCCTGCCTCGGGGAACTCGCCGTCGCGTTCCCCGTCTCCGGCGCATTCCACATCTACGCTGCCCGGACCATCGGGCCGGCCACGGGCTTTGCCACAGCCTGGCTCTATTGGCTGTGTTGGGCTGTGGCCCTCGGCTCGGAGTTCACCGCCGCCGGGCTCCTGATGCAACGGTGGTTCCCCGGCGTCGATGTCTGGATCTGGTGCTTCGTGTTCGCCACCGTCCTGTTCACACTGAATGCCATTTCATCGCGTGTCTTTGGCGAATCGGAGTTCTGGTTCGCGCTGATCAAGGTTGCCGCCGTCGTCGGCCTGATCATCCTGGGCGGCGCCGCCCTGTTTGGCTTCCACCCGATGGCCGCCGGCGGATATCCGTCCCTGACCGAGAACTTCTCCACGGACCAGGGGTTGTTCCCCAACGGTTTCACCGGCGTGTTCGTCACGTGCCTCGCGGTGTTCTACGCCTTCTCGGGCTCGGAACTGATCGGCGTCGCTGCCGGCGAAACGGCCGACCCCGCCAAGAACATCCCCAAGGCCATGCGCACCACGGTCATCCGACTCCTGATCTTCTTCGTCGGCGCCATCACCGTCATTGCCGCCACCATCCCCTACGAGAAGGTCAGCGTGGATGAGAGTCCGTTCGTCACGGTCTTTTCCATGCTGGGCATTCCATTCGCCGCCGACATCATGAACTTCGTGATCATCACGGCTTTGTTGTCCGCGGGCAACTGCGGCCTCTTCTCCTGCGCGCGGATGCTGTTCTCGCTGGCCGACGAAGGCCACGCGCCCAAGGCCTTCCGGAAACTGACCAAGCGCGGCATCCCGCTCGTGGCACTCTGCGTGAGCATGCTCGGTGGCCTGGCATCCTTGATCAGCAGCATCGTGGCTCCCGCAACGGTGTACTTGGTGCTGGTGTCAATTGCCGGCTTCGCCACTGTGGGTGTGTGGATGTCGATCGTGGCATCACATTTCATGTACCGGCGGACGTTCGTGCGGAACGGCGGGGACCCTTCCACCCTCGCCTACCGGGCACCGCTGTTCCCGTTGGTGCCGATCGTGGCCTTCGCGCTTTGTGTGGTGTCCTTGGTGGGCATCGCATTCGACCCCAACCAGGTGGCCGCACTGCTGTTCGGCGTCCCCTTTGTTGGCGCCTGTTACGGCTTCTTCTACTTCAAATACGGACGACGGCGGAAACTCGCTCTGGCGGGTACGGAGGGGGACCTGGAGGCTGCGGCGAAGGACTAACTGGGCCCCTGACCCTGCCGGCTGCGGAAGCGGACCAAGCAGGCTCCCAACGTAACCAAGCTCTGCGGGCCTGGGCTTCCATCGCTGCGAAGCAGCCCCTGCGCAACCTTTCCAGGTTGTGCAGGGGCTGATCTTCCTTGAAGCAGGGCCACTATGTCAGTGAACGCGTACCGCCACAACCCACTTTGCTGCTGAAAATCCCAAACACGCCGGGAAACCCTTGCCTTCAGCCGCGGAAAGCGCCCAAAGAAGGTCGTGGCGGCACACCCCTCAGGCCCGGCCGCTACTTCTTGGCCGCCCTCACGGGGTGCTCGCTCAGGATGGAGAGACGGTTGAAGGCATTGATGCCGATGGCTGCCATGCAGATGACGCTGATCTGCTCCTCCGAATAGTGCTGGCGGGCCTCTGCGAACAGCTCAGCGCTGGGCCGGGATGAGCTCATCCGCGTAATCTGCTCGGCAATCTTCATGGCCACCACCTCGCTGGCTTCGAACAATTGGACTTCTCTGTACACAGCCACCAAGGACAGCCGCTGTTCTGTTTCGCCGTACTTCAAAGCCCGACGATGATGCAGGTCCAGGCAGAATGCGCAGCCGTTGATCTGTGAGCACAGGTAATTAATGAGTTCCAAGGTACGGCGTGGGATGCCAAGACGGTCGGCTTCATCGACCAATTGTTGGGAGTACTGGGTGAGAGTGGCGTAGAGCTCGGGTTGTTGCTTGTCCAGATAACCGGCAAGGCGCGGCGATGTTTCCTGTTCGGGCATATTTGGAGCTTAACGCAGTGAGCGAGCGTCCGCAGGAACAGGCGGTTAGGTGAGAGAGCGTCGGCGAAAAGGGGGGATTCGGTGAGAGAGGGTCCTAGTCGCGGGGAGTGGGGATGTCGGCGGCGAGGCGGATGTGGTTTTCCGCCAGCCACGACGGGTTGAAAGCCTTGCTCAGGTAGTTCGTGCCGGCGTCGGGGGCTATGGCCACCACCACGGAGCCGTGTGGAGCCGCACGGGCCACACGCAAAGCGGCAGCTACGGTGAGCCCGGACGACGGCCCCAAGGACAGTCCTTCCTCGTCGAGGAGCCGGTGGACCACGGTGTAGACCTCGTCGTTGGGGATGCGCAGGAACCGGTCCACGATGGAGCGGTCGAACGCTTTGGGCCACTCCGATTGCGGCCACGAGTTGCCCACGCCGTCAACCAGGATCTCTTCGGGGTGGCCACCACTGTAAGCGGAACCATAGGGATCGGCGCCCACCACTTCGACGTGGCCACCCGGGCGGAAGGCCGCCACTTGTTCCTTGAGGTAACGGCCGTTGCCGCTGATGGTCCCGCCGGTCCCGATGCCCGCAACGAAGTGTGTGATCAGCCCACCGGTCTGTTCCCAGATCTCCGGCCCGGTGGATTCGTAGTGCGCCAGCGGGTTGGCCGGGTTGTCGAACTGCATGGGCCGCCACGCACCGGGGGTCTCGGCGGTGATCCGGGCGGCAACTGCCCGGGCATTTTCCGGCGATTCCGAGGGCGCGTTCCAGTCAGTCAGGATCACGCGGGCGCCATAGTTATGCAGCGCGGCGAGTTTCTCCTCGGAGATGGTGTCGCCGGTAACCACCACCACGGGATGTCCGGTCAGGTGTCCGATCAGCGCCAGGCCAATCCCCGTGTTGCCGGACGTGCTTTCCACAATGGTGGCGCCGGGCCGCAGTTCACCGGATCTCTCGGCCGCCCGAACCATGCTCAGCGCGGTGCGGTCCTTGATGGATCCGCCGGGGTTCTCCGACTCAAGCTTGACGTGGATGCTGCTGCCCAGGCCCCTGCCCAGGTTCTCCAACTTCACCAGCGGCGTGTTGCCCACCTTGTCCAGTACGGAGGTATCCAGCCCGTCGGGCGCCCCCGTTGCAGCATGCACCCCGTGCCTGCGGGCTGCCGTTGTCACCATGTTCCTCCTCCTTCCGCTGCGGCAACGTCCGTGGCCCGGACGCTGCGCACCTGGTCAGGCCTCGGCCCCTCCCATACCGCCGCCACTGCCTCGCGCAGCACACGCCGTGCCCGGTCAACAAGTTCGGGGGCCGACGGCCGCTCCGCCAGCACATCGGCCAAGCGGCCCACGACGGCGGCAGTCCCCTTCCCGAGCGGTTGCGCGGCTCCCGCTTCGAGCAGCAGGTAGGACGCAGTGAGGGCTTCAATAGCCAGGAGTTTCTCCAAGGCGTCCAGGGATTTTTCGAGTTGCTGCAGGGCGAGTGGCGCCAGAGTCGAATGATCTTCGACGTCGGCGGACAGGGTTGGGGCTCCCAGGGTGGCCGGAGCCGCGAGGAACTTTAGTTCGGCCAGCAGACCGGCCGCGGAGTACCACAGCAAGCCGGGAAGCTCTTCCTGGGCCAGACCGGAACCGGCGGCCGCGGCAGCGAGGTGCTTGGCACGGATGGCACGCTGCGGCGGGTACAGCTTGGCGATCCGGCGTTCGCTGGAGATCCCCACATGTGCCAAGGCCAGGCGCAGGCCTTCGAAGGACAAGGCAAGCTGCATCGGCTGGAAGTTTCCACCGGAGACCATCTGTCCGGACTCCAAGTCCACCAAGGGATTGTCGCCGCGGCCGTTCAACTCCACATCGAGCGCGAAGCGAAGCTGCGCAACCAGGGCCCGGAACGCGCCGTGGGTTTGCGGCGCGGCCCTGAAGGACAGGGCGTCCTGCACGGAGACCTCGGGACGGACGTCTTCCAACCACCCACCGCTCAAGAGCCGGCGGACAGCGGCGGCCGATTCGCGCTGCCCGTCCACCGCCTTGGCCGCCTGGATGGCCGGCGAAAAGGGACTCAGGTTCCCGCCGCCGTCGTACCTTGCGGTGGTTTCCAGGGACAGCGCCAGCCCGACGTCGGCAAGCCCTGCCACCTGCTGCAGCCGCACGAGGGCGAGCGCGCCGGCCCCCGTCGAGTAGCTGTTGGCGCTGACCAGGGCCAAGGCCTCCCCTGCCGCGAGCGTGAGTGGCTGCAGCCCGGCGTCGGCGAGCGCCTTGGCGCCGGGCACCAGGGTGCCTTCGGCGTCGAAGGCTTCACCTTCACCGATGGCGACGGCGGCGACGGCGGCAAGCTGGGTCAGATCGGAAGAACCCACTGAGCCCTCGCTCGGGATCGCGGGATGCACCCCACGGTTCAGGAGTTCGGCGTAAAAGCCTGCTGTTTCGGGTCGGACGCCGGAGCCGCCGCGGCTGAAACCTATGAGCCGGGCGAGGATGACGGCCCGGGCGGCGGCAAGGTCCAGATAGGGGCCCACTCCGCTGTTGTGGTAGCGGACCACCTGCACTTGGTAGCTGAGGACGGACTCCTCCTCCACAGCGGTGTCCCGCCCGGAGCCCAGCAGGGTGTTGAGCCCGTAGACGCGTTGCCCGGACGCGGCCGTCCGTTCCACGATTTCCCGTGATCGCCCCATCAATGTCAACGCATCATGGTTGAGTTTCACGTGAAACGCCGGGTCAGCGGCAACCTGGGCCAAGCGCTCGGGAGGCACAGCGGCGGTCCCGATCACCAGTTCATTGGGTTCGGGGGCCATGTCAAAAGTCCAGGAGGTTTTGGCGGAAACCTCCGTTGCCGTAACTGCTCCTCAACAGCCCGCGGCGCCGAAGCTCCGGGGTGAGTTTGTCCAGCACGGAGTGGACCGTCACGGGATCCACAAACCCGGAGAAGAGGAAGCCGTCACCGCCAACAGCTGTGCCGGTCTCTTCGAGGTAATCGGCGATCTCCCCAGCAGTGCCAATGATCGAGTCTCCGGCTCCCCCGCTGCGGGCTTGAAGGATCTGGCGCAACGTGGACCCTGGAGGGGCTGCCTTGGAGAAGTGTTCCAGTGTTCCCTGGTTGCTGTTGGTGCTCAGGGTGGGGAGGGGCTCGTCGAGGTCGAACTTCTTGAAGTCGATCACCGAGAGGTAGGAAATCGAGTTGAGTTGGCTGTCGATGTCCCGCTGCGTGAGCTCCCGCCGCTGAGCCCTTAGTTCCTCCGCCTCGGCCGTGGACCCCACCACGGTGGGCTTGAGGACGAAAAGGACCTTGACGTCGTCGGGGTTCCTGCCCACCTTCGACGCCTCCTCGCGGATGGAATCGCGGTAGGCCTTCATGCCGTCCACCCCGCGCGCCAAAGCGATCGCCACATCCGCGTTTCCGCCCGCGAAGGCCTTGCCGCGGGGCGAGGCCCCGGCCTGCACCAGCACCGGTTCCTCCGGCAACGGCGCGGTGTTGAGCGGCCCACGAACCCTGAAGAAGTCCCCCTGATGGTTGATCGGGTGCACCTTGGTGTGGTCGGCGAAGACACCAGCGGAGACGTCCTCAAGCACAGCGCCAGGTTCCCAGCTGCGCCACAGCCGCCTGACGACGTCGACGAATTCCTCCGCCTTCTCATACCGCAAGTCGTGTTCAATCTGTTGGTCCAGCCCGTAGTTCTGGGCGGCGAGGTCGCTGCCGGAGGTAACAACATTCCACCCGAGCTGGCCCTCGGAGAAGTGCTGGAGCGTGGCGAGGAGGCGGGCCGCGGTGAAGGGAGGATAGAAGGACGCGCTGACGGTGGGGACTATCCCCAGGTGTTCCGTGGCGGACAAAAGGTACGGAACCAGGGCCAGGGGGTCGTGCTTCGGCGCGAAGGACGCATGGGCCAAGGACACCTCAGCCGTGCCCCCGTACGTATCCGGGACGGTGAGGGAATCCTCGATGATGAACAGGTCCAGCCCGGATCGCTCAAACGCCCTCACGGCCTCCTGGTACAGCGCGGGTTTCTTCCAGTCGTAGCCCAGGCCGTAGCCGGGAGTCCCCCAGCCCTGGACTCCGAATCCGTGGCCCACGAACCATCCAAAATGCAGCATGGGCTTGAGTGTAGAACTGCTGTGTCCGTTCACCGCGACCTGATTTCATGCGAAGTTACAGGGGGTCGTACTGCGTCAATTATGCTCCCGCGGGGTCACATTTGGACCCCGTTCGGCCCACCCCTGGAAGGCACCGGTTACGCAACATGACGACGACGGTGCAGTCGCCAAATGCGGCTGACCAGCTGTGGATGTTACGTTTTTCTTGAGTAATGAGCACCAGCGTTAAGCCCTGACTTGCTGGTCGGCAACCCTCTCCCGCGGCGGGGTGCCTCAGGTGACTACTCGGCGTATTCGACACTTCGAACTGCAAGCGTGACTGAGGAGCACCACGAATGCCTGAAACCACTGAAGAAAAACTCTCCTACCGCCTGATCACGGGCCCCGATACCCGTGACTTCTGCGAACGGATCTCCGCGGCCTTGGCCGAGGGCTACGTGCTGCACGGCAGCCCCGCGGCCACGTTCAACGGCGAAACCGTGATTGTTGCACAGGCCGTCATCTTGCCCGCTGCAGTGGCCAGTGCGGACGCAGCCGTGGCGAGCGCCGTGGACGAGTTGGACAACTACGAGGAAGCATTCGAGGGCCACGCATGAGCTACGCAGGTGACCTGACCCCGCAGGACGCGTGGGCAAAACTTGAAGACGGCGCCATCTTGGTGGACGTGCGCACCGAAGGCGAATGGGCCCATATCGGCATTCCGGACACCAAGGCCACAGAGAACGATCCCCTGTTCATCCAGTGGAACCTCGCCGGTGGCATCCCGAACTCACGCTTCCTCGAGGACCTGCAGCAGCAGGCTCCCGAAGGCGACGGCGTGGAGCTCGTTTTCATCTGCCGCTCCGGCCAGCGCTCCATCGCTGCTGCCATCGCCGCCACGCAGGCCGGCTTCACGGCCTACAACGTCCTTGAGGGCTTTGAGGGTGAACCGGACCGTTACGGCGAACGCACCGTGAATGGCTGGAAGAATCGTGGCCTGCCGACCAACCTGGGGAACGACTAAAAGTGACTTTCAATCCTGACGCCGCCGGCTGGAGCCCTGACACCCAGGCCGTCCGCGGTGGCCTTGACCGTACCAATTTCCAGGAAACGGCAGAGCCCGTCTTCCTGAACTCAGGCTTCGTTTACGAATCCGCAGCTGCCGCCGAACGCGCCTTCACCGGCGAAGACGAGCGCTTCGTCTACTCGCGCTACGGCAACCCGACCGTCGCCACGTTCCAGGAGCGGCTGCGCCTGCTCGAAGGCACGGAGGCGTGCTTTGCGACGGCGTCCGGCATGTCCGCGGTCTTCACTGCCTTGGGTGCCCTGCTGGGTGCCGGTGACCGTGTGGTTGCCGCCCGCTCGCTGTTCGGCTCCTGCTTTGTGATCCTCAACGAGATCCTGCCGCGCTGGGGTGTGGAGACGGTCTTCGTTGATGGTCCGGATCTGGAGCAGTGGCGTGCGGCCTTGTCCGAACCAACGACGGCCGTCTTCTTCGAGTCGCCGTCCAACCCGATGCAGGAAATCGTGGACATCCAGGCCGTCAGCGAACTGGCCCACGCCGCAGGGGCGACGGTCGTCGTCGACAATGTCTTTGCCACTCCCCTGCTGCAGCGCTGTGGCGACCTGGGCGCGGACGTGATTGTCTACTCCGGAACCAAGCACATCGACGGCCAAGGGCGAGTGATGGGCGGGGCGATCCTGGGAACCAAGGAATTCATCGATGGCCCGGTCAAGAAGCTCATGCGCCACACTGGCCCGTCCTTGTCCTCCTTCAACGCCTGGGTGCTCACCAAGGGCCTCGAAACCATCGGACTGCGCGTGAACCACAGCTCCGCGTCCGCGTTGAAGATCGCCGAGTGGCTCGAGCAGCAGCCGGCCATCAGCTGGGTCAAGTACCCGCTGCTCAAGTCGCACCCGCAGTACGAGCTCGCCACCAAGCAGATGAAGGCCGGCGGAACCGTGCTCACGTTCGAGCTCTCGCCGTCCGGTGGACGCACAGCCAAGGAAGCTGCTTTCGCGCTTCTGGACGGGCTGAGCGTCATCGACATCTCCAACAACCTGGGCGACTCCAAGTCCCTCATCACCCACCCGGCCACCACCACCCACCGCGCCATGGGACCGGAGGGTCGCGCAGCGATCGGGTTGAGCGATGGCGTGGTCCGGTTGTCCGTAGGCCTTGAGGACGTGGACGATCTCATCCTGGATCTGGAGAAGGCCCTCAAACAGGTCTAACCTTCATGCCATGAGGCATCCATACCGCCGCGCTGGGGCTGTCATCGTCGCGGGTTCCGTGGTGTGGCTGGTGGGGATTTCACCCGTTCCGCAGGTCTACACCACGCAGGATCCCGCCGAACGCCTGCGGCTGCTGATGCGTGGCGAGCGGGGCTGGATTGTGGGGCACCACCTGGCTGCCGCAGGAACCGCTGCCGTGCCGATGGGGTTCGCCGCCTTCGCCCGGGCGCTCCCCGAGGGAACGGCCAAATCCTTCGGTGGTGCGTCCGCTGCGGCCTTGCTGGCGGGCGCACCGCTGTTTGTCTACAGCCTGTCCCGCCGGGCTTCGGACCTTGAGCGCTTCGCCTACCGCCGAGGATCCAACGCACCGTTCCTGGGCTACTCTTGGCTCCACATTGCCGGGCTGGGCGCTCTGGGCGTGGGCCTGCTGAGTTCCCGGGCGAAGCGCTGGGTGGGGTTCACCGCCTCGGGCGCGGCTGCGCTGTTCGGCGTGATCCTGCTGACCGCCAAGGACATTCCGCCGTTCGCCTTCTACGTCACGGAGGGACTGGTGGGGGCCTACTTGATCGCCTGGGATGATGAGGCCGGGTCAGGCCCGCCGGACCCTGCCGAGGACGGGCGCGGGATCTCGATGGGCGTCGGCTGACGCTCCGCGCACGGTCACCCTGGCGGCATGCCCGACGGCGGCCGCGAGGGCCTCCGGGGTTGGCGGGCTCTCCGGGTGCCTCTGGTGTTTGCGGTTGAACCGCGTCACAGCCTCCCGTTGCTCGTGGGCACCGTTGCCGCGCTCCAGGATGTCCGCGATCCCGGCTTTGACCAGGCCCAGTTCGCCCTGATCGTCAAGGACCGGGCTCAGGTAGTCCACCAGGGCCCACACAACGTCGGCAGCCGGTTCGGGACGGAACTCCCCGAAGTCCAGCAGGTCTCCGCGGAGGCCTACGTTGCTGGCCTGCCAACTGGCCATGCGCAGCAGCGCCGTGGGCACCGAGGAGGGCTCAACGCCGTCGAGCATTTCCAAGGAGGCCGTTTCCACCAAAGCCCGCACCAATACCGCAATCAGGGCCGCGTCCTCTGATCGAAGGCAGACGTCGGCCACCCGGACCTCCACTGTGGGGTGGTTCCGCGAGATCCGCGCATCGAAGTAGATCATGCCTTCGTCCAGGAGCACGCCGGTGTCCAGCAAGCGGTTCACCATTCGGCGATAGGCCGTCAACGAGCCGAACACAGCGCACGGACCGGACGTGGGCCACCTGTTCCACGCCTGGATGCGGTAGCTGTCAAAGCCCGCGGGAAGGCCGCGCCAGTAGGGAGAGTTTGCGCTCAGGGCCGTGAGTACCGCGAGCTTGTCGCGGATATGGTCCAGCACCACCACGCCCTCCTCCGGCGACTCTACCGAGGTGTGCACATGGAAGCCGCACGTCAATTGCTCATGGGCCGTCAACCCGAACCGCTCCAGCATCTCGGCGTAGCGGGGATCGGGCGTGGTGTGCGTCGCGGAAGCCAAGGGAGACGTGCCGAGGGCTGCTATCCGGGCGCCGTGTTTCCGGGCAGCTTCGCTGGCCATGGCACGGCCGCGCCGGATCTGGTGCAGGAGGTCTGCGTAGCTGTGGCACGGCCGTGTTTGGGTTTCGAGCTGCTCGAGTTTGAGTTCGTAGCTGAGCCCGGTGCTTGTTTGCTGCGGGTGGCTCCCATTGAGCAGTGCATCCGCGAGGGCCAACGGTTCGCCCGTCACGGGATCGACGATGAGCAGTTCTTCCTCAACCCCGAATGTCCGCATGCTTTATTTTGCGCTCCGCGCTCCGGCCGCGCACCCCTTCCCGCCGTTCGCACCAGGTAGACCTGGAGCGCCGGGCGAAAACCGGCGCGGCGGGGGCATGCAAAGGGAGCGAATGGCGCGAACGGGTGCGCCAGCCAAGCTAGTCCTGGAAGTACTCCACCTTCGCGCCAATGGTGTTCAAGCGCTCGGCCAGGTCCTCGTAGCCGCGCTCGATCACGTAGATATTCCGGAGCTCGGACGTTCCCCGGGCCGCGAGCATGGCCAGGAGCAGGCAAGCCGCCGGACGGAGGGCCGGCGGGCAGCCGATTTCCGCGGCGCGCCACTTGGTGGGTCCGTTGACGTAGATCCGGTGCGGGTCCAGGAGCTGCACCTGGGCGCCGAGCTTGTTGAGCTCCGTCAGGTAGATGGCCCGGTTTTCGTAGACCCAGTCGTGGATCATGGTCTGGCCCTCGGCGTTGCCCGCGATCACGGCAAAGAACGGGAGGTTGTCGATGTTCAGGCCGGGGAACGGCATGGGGTGGATCTTGTCCTGCGGAGCCCGGAGTTCCGAAGGCTTGGTGGTCACATCCACCAGGCGGGTGCGGCCGTTGCGGGCCTTGTATTCGCCGGAGATTTCCAGCTTTTGGCCCATCTGCTCCAGCGTGGCGAGTTCGATCTCCATGAACTCGATCGGCACGCGGCGGATGGTCACCTCGGAGTTGGTCACGATGCCGGCGGTGATGAGGGACATGGCCTCGATGGGGTCTTCAGAGGGGAAGTACTCAATGTCCACGTCAATGCTGGGACGGCCGGTGATCCGCAGCGTGGTGGTGCCGATGCCCTCGATGCCTACGCCCAATCCCTGCAGGTAGAAGCACAAGTCCTGGACCATGTAGTTGGGGCTGGCGTTGCGGATCACGGTGGTGCCCTCGCGGTGCGCGGCGGCCATGATCGCGTTTTCCGTCACGGTGTCGCCACGCTCGGTCAGCACGAAGGAGCGGTGGTGCCCGTCGGCGGGAGGAGCGGCCACGGAATAGAAGCCGGACTTGGCCTCCACCGTCAGGCCGAACTCGCGGAGGGCCTGCATGTGGGGTTCAACCGTACGGGTACCAAGGTCGCAACCGCCGGCGTAGGGCAGTTGGTATTCGCTGGTTTCATCCAGGAGCGGGCCGAGGAGCATGATCACGCTGCGGGTGCGGCGGGCCGCATCCACGTCCATCGATCCAAGATCCAGGACCTCGGGCCGGCGGATGCGGAGGTCGCTGCCGTTGAGCCAGGTGCATTCGACGCCGATGGACGTCAGCACCTCGACGATGCGGTTGACCTCTTCGATCCGGGCCAGGCGCCGGAGCGTGGTGGTGCCGCGGTTGATGAGGCTGGCACAGAGCAGGGCAACGCCGGCGTTCTTGCTGCTGTTGACGTCCACTTCCCCGGAGAGGGTGCGGCCTCCTTCGACCCGGAGGTGTGTCATTTGGGGCCGACCCACTTTGACGATGGACCGGCCAAAGATTGCTTCCAGTCGTTCGATCATCCGGAGGCTCAGGTTTTGCCTGCCTTGTTCCATCCGGGCAATGGCGCTCTGGCTGGTTCCCAGCTCAGAAGCGAGTTGTCCTTGCGTCCAGCCCTTTTCGCTGCGGGCGTTGCGGAGCAGGAGGCCTACGTGTTCTGGCGTAGCTTGCGTCATACCCAAGAAATATCACAAATGATCTATAAGGGTCGATCAAAACGCCGATTCAAGGACAAACATCACACCGTACCCGAACTGTGCGATATAGAAGCACGACGGCGGAACCCACCAAAGCGTCAGGCCCGCCAGTATCCCAACGCGTCGATGCGGCGCTTGTCCACGCCCAAAACCTTGCGCAGGTGTTTCACGATTGCCCGGGTGCTGGAAGCTTCGCACGCAATCCAGAAGAAGTCGTCCTCGAGCGAGACACTTTCGTGCGTGACCGCCGAGCAAACGTCAGCAACCAGGGACGCACCGTCACCCTTACGGGGAACCCAGGTGACCACGTCGGAACCGGACGTCCGCACCTCAAGCGAGGGGTCGGCGTCGTGCTGGTACTCAAGCCACAGCGTCGCGGGCGCCGTGACGCCGGATGCGGGGCGTGCGTCGAGGAGCGAATTGATCGCCGGGATGGAGGCCGGATCACCCACTACCCAGAGGTGCCGCGGGGCCGGCGGGAAGTCAAAGGCGCTGCCCTGGACGGTGGCGTCGATGGTGGCTCCGGGCTGGACAGTACGGGCCCAATCGGCGGCAATGCCATCATGCATGGCGAAGTCCATGCTGAAGGTTCCGGCTCGGGCGTCAGGATTGACCAAGGTGTAAGCACGCTGGTGGCCCTTGCCGGCGTCGTCGAACCAGAGGCGGATCCACATGGTGGGGTGGGGTTCGCTGTCGATCAGCAACCCACCGTCCCGGACATGGATGCGCAGGAAATCCGGTGAGATTTCCTCCCGGCCCGTGACTTCCAGCGTGAAGTCCTTTGCGCCCATGACTTTGAGGACTACGCCTTCCCAACTGCGCTTCACGCAACACTCCTTCACGAACGCCGCCGATTTTGCGAACCCGGCACAAACACCTATCTTGAACTTAAGTAAGCCTAACCTAAGCTCGAAAGCAGTCCCCGATTATGACGTCTGCCCCGACGCAACACCCCGCCCCGGCAGGCGGCACCGGAACCTACCGCGATGAGTGGGGAATCCCGCATCTGTGGGCGGACTCCGCCGACGAACTCGCCTTCCTGCAGGGATACAACGCGGCAGCAGACAGATCGTGGCAGATTGAGCTGGAACGATGGCGGTCGGAGGGCCGCACGGCCGAACTGCTCGGTGAAGCCGCCATAGCGTGGGACCGGTTCGCCCGTCAGGCCCGCCTGGATGACACGGCCCGCCGCTGTTTCGAAGGACTCGATGAAGCCACGCAGCGTTGGTGCGGGCAGTACGTGGCTGGAGTGAACCAGGCCTTGGCCGACGGACTACGCAGCGGCCCGGAATTCGAAGAAGCCAACGCCACCCCTGGGCGCTGGAATCCGTGGACTCCCCTGGGTGTTTTCCTGGTCCACCACATCTTGTTCTCCACGTTCCCCAACAAGCTCTTCCGGGCCCACGTCGCCCGGACGCTCGGTGACCAGGCCGTTGGCCTTTTCAGCATCGAGGCTCCCGTATGGTCCGGCAGCAATGCGTGGGCGGCACACGGTTCCCTGACGGACAGTGGGCTGCCGCTTGTTGCGGGCGACCCGCACCGGCTCATGGAATTGCCGGGCGTGTACCAGCAGATCAGGCTGGCGTGCCCGGACTTCGATGCCGTGGGCTTCGCCTTCCCTGGCGTTCCCGGGCTTCCGCACTTCGGACACACCGGCCACACCGCGTGGGCCATCACCAACGCCATGGCCGATTACCAGGACCTTTTCGAGGAGCACCTCCGCCGGGTGCCGCTCCGTGGGACGGACGGTGAACGGGTCCTGGCCCGCGGCGCCGAGGGCTGGGAGCCGGTGAGGGTCAGTTCCGAGACCATCACGGTCCGTGGTTCCGGCCCCGTCCAGGTCGAGATCCTGGAGACCGCACGCGGTCCGGTCATTTCGGAAACGCCCGACGGCGGCGCGCTGAGTCTGCGCTTCCCCGCGTACGTTGAGGGGCGCTTGGGTTTCGAGGCCCTCCTTCCGCTGCTGCGGAGCCGTCAGGTTGCCGATGTGGAAGCCGCGTTCGACTCCTGGGTGGAGCCGGTGAACAGCGTGATCACGGCAGACTCCGCCGGGTCCGTGCGGCACTTCGTCGCCGGTCTCGTGCCACAGCGCAACCCTGCAAACCGTCGGCTTCCCGTACCCGGGCTGTCCGCCCGCCACGCGTGGGACGGCCAGTACGTTGCCCTCCCCCGCACGGAGATCACCAGGTTCGCGGTCAGTGCCAACGATCGCGCCGCCGGGGGTGGGGACGCTGTGGCCCTCGAGTTCGCCCCGGAACACAGGGCCCGCCGGATCAGGGAGCTCTTGGAGTCTTCCCGGAGTCCGCTCTCCGTTGACCGGATGCAGGCTATCCATTCGGACTCTGTTCTTGGTCCATGGCCGTTTTTCCGGGAGCTCCTGGATGGCCTCGACCCTGATGACCTGTCCCCTGTGGCCCATACGTTGCGCGCCTTGTTGCTTGTCTGGGACGGGCACATGGATGCAGAGAGCCGTCCGGCCGCGGTGTTCGCCGCTTGGCGCGGTGCCTTGGTGCAGCGCATTGCCAGGCACCAGGCGTTGGCCCGCCTGGCAGAACCCACTGGCTACCCAGCGTTGTTCGGACCGTGGCTGTCCGTGGCCTCCCGGGTGGGTTTCGCCCTTGAAACGCTTGTTGCCCGCGGTTCCGAGCTTGGTATCACCATCCCTGTTGAAGCTGCCGCGGCCCTTGAGGATGTGGCAATGGAGGAGTCGTTCATGAACGGTGCCATGTGGGGTGACAGGCACCAACTCCTGCCTGTGCACGAGCTTCCGGGGCCCTGGGCTGACTCCGCCCCTGCGGCCCGGCTCAGTGGAGACACGGGCTGCGTCCTCTGCACGGAGAGCCTTCCCGGGGTGGAGGATCGAAGCTTCCGCGGGCCCGTTGCCCGCTATGTCTGGGACTTGTCCGAACGCAGCAACAGCCGGTGGATCGTCCCCTTCGGAGCCGCGGGCAAGCCGGACCACCCACACTTCGCCGACCAGTTACCGCTGTGGTCCACCGGGGAGTTGGTACCCGTGGTCACGGACTGGGAACGGCTCGCCAAGGACGCCTGATTCTTGGTTCAACCACGGCTTTTCACCACCGCATCGCATCGCATCACACAAAAGGAAGCACATGACTACCACCACCCAGGACTTCGCCGTCCGCACCACCATCTACGCCGAAGAGCTTAAGGGCTGGGGTTCGCTCCGGATTGTCCCCTTGGTTCCTGCGGAGGACATCGACTTCGTCTACGAGTGGGTTTCGCAGCCACGCGCCAAGTTCTGGGGCATGACGGAAAAGTCGCGCGAGGAAGTCCTGGGCATCTACGAGTTCCTGGACTCCCTGGACACCCACCACGCGTTCCTGGTGGTCCTCGACGGCGAGCCGTTGGCCCTGTTCCAGACCTACGAACCGCTGCACGATCCCGTGGGTGAGGTCTACGCTGCGCGCGAAGGGGACATCGGAATGCACCTCCTGTTGGCGCCGGCCACGCGTCCCATCCCGCACTTCACGCCGCGACTGGCAACCTCACTCATCAAGTACATGTTCTCCGTGCCGGGCAAGGACCGGATCATCGTGGAACCGGATGCCCGCAACGCCAAGGCCCTTCGCCGGCTCGAAGCGACGTGCTTCGAACTGGGACCGATCGTCCAGCTGGAAGAAAAGGAAGCCCAGCTTGGGTTCCTGACCCGTGCCGGTTTCGACGAGATCCAGGCGGACAACGCGGACCGCTAAAAGGCCCCACCGAAGCAGGGAGCCGCGGGCTTAGGTCCACGGCTCCCTCTGTTGTCTCATGCCTTGCACTTCGCGCGGTTGAAGCGCAGCCTCACGAGGTGCACTTCGCTCGGCTTACCGCCAGACAAAACTCCATGTCCCTGCCCCCACGGCCGTCAACACAGCGGCAACGGCAATCAGCACCCCACCGAGCAACACCCACACATCCAGCAGCGAGTACGTGGATTCGCGTGCCCAGGTCCGCTTGCCACCGCCGAAGCCCCGGGCTTCCATGGTCACCGCCAGCCTGGAGGCCCGCCGGACGGCCTGGACAAGGAGCCCAAAACTCTGCCCGAGCGTGGCCTTCAAACGTTGCATCGGACTTCCCTGCGATCCGACTCCACGCGCACGCCGAGCCATGCCGATGGTCTGCCATTCTTCCGCCATCAGACCCACCAGCCGCATCGCCGCGAGCGATCCCAGGACAAAGCGGTGCGGCAGCCGGGCTTTCTGCGCCAGCGCGTCGGCCAGGTCCGTCGGGTCGGTGCAGGTCATCAGCAAGATCGCCGGCAGGGCGATCGCCAAGCCGCGCAGCATGAAACCCAGCCCCAGCTGGAGGGAACCTTCGCTGATGGACCAAAGTCCGACGTCGAGCAATACAGCGCCGCTGTCCGGCGCCACGATCGCGGTGCTCCAGCCGCCGATCGCTGCCGCGATGATGAGGGGCCACGCACGGACCCACAGAAGCCGCACCGTCAGCCCGGCCAGTGGAAACAGCGCAAGCTCTGCCACGAGCGCAATCGACGCCGAGACCCAGTCGATGGACAGGGCCAGCACCATGGAAATCAGGAAGACGGCCACGAACTTGGCCAAGGGGTTGGCCCGCGTCAGGAGCGCATGGTTGCTCCCCAGGCTCAGTGCCTCCCTCATGCGGCACCTGCTTCCTGTTTTTCGGCCTGGTTCGCTGGCGTGAGCCGCAATTCCGTACCGCCCAGGACTGCGCTGAACTCCTCGTCGTGGGTCACCGAGACTACGGCCGTGCCTTGGTCCAGCAGCTCCGACAGGAACGAGGCCAACTCGGCCCACGTGTTCGCGTCCTGGCCAAACGTGGGTTCGTCGAGCACCAGCACTTGGGGATGCGCGGCCAGGACAGTGGCCACGGACAGCCTTCGTTTCTCGCCGCCGGAAAGGGTGTAGGGGTTCGCGTCCACCAAGTGCGTCAGCCGCAGCCGCTCAAGCAGTTCGTCCACTCGTTCCTCGCCGTGGCCAAGATGCCTGGGGCCGAACATGAGCTCATCCAGGACCTTGCCCGTGACGAACTGGTGCTCCGGTTCCTGGAAAACGGTACCGATGCGGGAGATCAGCTGGTCTGCTTTCCACTTGAACGGATCGATTCCGGCGCCTTGGGAAAGTTCGACGGCGGCAGACACCTTGCCGTGAACCGGCGCCAGGAGGCCCGCCATCGTGAGCGCGAACGTTGACTTGCCCGCACCGTTCGGACCCGTGATGGTCAACGCTTGTCCGGCCCTGACCTGCGCGGTAACCCCGGCTTGGACAGGCACGGGTGGGATCCTCTTGAATCCCCGGCGACGGGGTTTTTCCCGGGACACAGCCAGGTCCTGTGCCGCCAGAAGCAACGGTGCCGGTCCCGTAGGGTCGGCCTTCCTGCCCCGGGTCCGCGGGACATAGCCGGGAACCCACACGCCGGCATCAATGAGCATGGTCCGTGCCTCGGAAAGCACGCGATCCGGCGGCCCGTCCAGGAGGACCCCACCGCCGGGTTGCAGGACCACAATCCTGTCCACCAGGTCCTTCCACACGGACACCCGGTGCTCCACCACCACCAGGGTTGCACCGGTCTTGTCCAGGCAGCGGCCAACGGCGTCGCGGACTTCCAGCACTCCCGCCGGGTCCAGGTTGGCTGTCGGCTCGTCCAGCAGGAGCAGCCCTGGCCGCATCGCCAGAATTCCGGCAAGCGCAAGGCGCTGCTTTTGCCCTCCGGAGAGTGCCGCCGTCGGGTGGTCCAGTGCCAGGCCGCCACCTGCAGCGGTACGCAACCCGACGTCGTCGAGCGCTTCATGGACGCGAGCCCAAATCTCTGCCCTCGGAACGGCGAGGTTCTCGGCACCAAACGCTACGTCGTCGCCCACGCGGGACAGGACCACCTGCGTTTCCGGGTCCTGCTGCATCAAACCGGCGCGGCCCCGCTGTTCGCGCGGCAGTGCGCCGTCGATCAGCAGTGAGCCTGTTTCATCCGAGTCGTCTTCCTCGTCGCCCAGCACCCCGGCAAGGGCGTGCAGGAGCGTCGATTTGCCGGCTCCGGAGGGACCCAGCAGGAGCACGCGCTCCCCGGGTTCGATCCGGAGGTCCAGTCCGTGGATGGCAGGGGCGGACCGCCCGGCGTGCCGCCATCCCCAGCCCTCGGCGGAGATGGCGGCAGGCTGGCCGCTGTTTGTGGCGGCCATCAGTTGAAGACGGGCTCCGACGCAGCCTTGCGGGACGCGAAAGCGCTCAGCACGCCAGTGGAAGCGAGTCCACGGGTAGCTACCCAAGACAACGCACCGGCAATGATCGCGCCGGACAGGGTGCAGAATGCGATGTACGCCAGCTTGTCCACGGCCTCGTAGGCGATGTTCCAGCCCCACGGGAGGAACGAGTCGTTGAGGCCGCAGAAGAGTCCAGCACCGGCACCCGCCAGGAGCGAGGTGGGCAGGTTGAACTTCTTGTAACGGAACGCAGCGAACACCAGCTCGGCGCCGAGGCCCTGCAGGATGCCGGAGATCAGCACCGTGGTGCCGTACTGCGAGCCCATGATGAGCTCGCCGGTGGCGGCCACAGCCTCGCAGAACAGCGCCGCACCCGGCTTGCGGATGATGAGCATGCCCAGCACTGCGGGGATCATCCAGCCGCCGGCGATCAGGCCGGTAAGGGGCGGGTAGGCCGCGTTCATGGGGATGGATACGATTGCGGCGCCCTGGGACCATGCCCAGAAAATCACGCCGCCGGCGATGGCGATCAACGCTGCCACCACAATGTCTACAACACGCCAGCTGTTACTGGTCTTCTTCACGCTTGCCGTGGTCATTTCTTTGCCTCCTGAGGTTACAGGAGGGGAAAGTGCTCCCCGGATACCCCGGCCGGCTCACGCCGCCCTGGTCCGGACACTCTGAGAAGCTCGACTCCCTTGCGCCGGTACTAACCGGATCAGGTTCGAGGGTCTGCGGCTGTCCGCACTCTCAGCGCCCTCGCGTCTCCTGCATCGCTGCAGGTTCGACGGCGGCGCTCCCCTGTCGTTATCAATCTGCCCTTATGGGCGTGGTTCAGTTTACACCTGAAGGGGTTTGCGGGGTCATGCGGCTGGTCATAAATCCGTTGCGGGGCCTGCTTTACGCGCCATTCCCCGACCTTAGGGCGCACAACAGGCCCCGCAACGTAGCTGAGACAATGGCTGCATGACGGAAACTCCCGGTCCAAGCCATCCTGACGCAGCCAAGCCAGTGGCCGAAGCCCGCCTTGCGGCCAGCGTGATCCTGCTGCGCGATACGCCTGCTGGGCTGGAGGCCTTCGTCCAGCACCGGGTGTCCACCATGGACTTCGCGGCGGGGATGGTGGTGTTCCCCGGTGGCCGCGTGGACGCCGCGGATTCCGCAGGATGGGACTACTCACCCGGGCTTCTGGAACGGCATGCCAAGGAGTGGCGACTGAGCTCAATCGCCGCAGCAGAACCCGATTCCCCCACGACCGGCGGACAGGCAGGCAAGAGCGCCGGCACCGTTCTCGCCGCCGCCATCCGCGAGGTCCAGGAGGAAGCCGGCCTCACGTTGGATCCGGCCGACCTGCGGCCGTGGGCCAACTGGATCACGCCGGTGGACATGCCCAAGCGGTTCGATACCTACTTTTACGTCGCCAAGCCTGCCCCGGACACCGCACCGCAACACCAGACCACCGAGGCCTGGCAGTCACTGTGGATGCCCGTTGACGGAATCCTGTCCGCGGAGGCCGAGGGCAAGCTGCAACTCATGCCGCCCACGTATTACCTGCTCAAGGAAATCTCCGGTTTCGATTCCGTTGATGCCATGTGGACCGCGGATCATAAGGTGGTTCCCGTACTGGCACCACCGGGCTCCCTGGCCGCCTTCCTCAAGGAGAGGGCGAGCCGGGGCTAAGCAGGATCCTCCGGGTTGTGAGGTTAGGCTGAAGGCATGAACTTCTTCCTCAAGCTTCTGGGCGCAGGCGTGAGCCTCGGCGCGGGTTTCCTTGGCACCAAGCTGGTCAACAAGGGATGGGAAAAAGCCACGGGCAACAAGCCGCCCAAAGGCAACGATGACATGGAAACGAGCCTCCGCTCAGCACTGACGTTCGCCCTCATCTCGGCGTTTGTCAGCACCCTCATCCAGGTCCTGGCCAGCCGGGGTACGCAGCGCGCAATCGCCCGCTTCGCCAAGTCCCAAGACATCGTCTAACACCAACGCGGGGTCACTTCCGGCCCATGGTGGACGTCGGGATGGGCCGGAAGTGACCCCGCGTTGGCCTAGTCCTCCGAGCGTCCTTCGGCTGCCCGCTGCACCACGGCTTCCAGTTCGTCCTTGGTGAGCAATTCGCGGTGCCCATGCTTGGTACGGTAGGCCGAACGCCCCACCATGTGGGCAGCAACGGGTGCCGTGAGCAACTGGAAGATCCAAGCCACCAGCAGCACGGGCCACACCCACCAGGTGCGCATCTGCAGGCCGATCGCGGCGAGCATGAGGAACAGGCCCAACACCTGCGGTTTGGTAGCCGCGTGCATGCGGCTCATGAGGTCCGGGAAGCGCAACAATCCAATGGCCGCACCCAGTGACATCAGGGCGCCCACCACCAGGAAGACTGCCGTGACGGCATCTACTACGAGGTCGACGCCGCTTGCATCAGGAGTCATTGGCCTGGCCCCTTCGCTCAGCCACAAACCGGGCCACGGTCACTGATCCGATAAATCCGATCACCGTCAGGGCAACCAGGAGCATGAGGTTGTTCAGGTGCCGGTTGACGGCCATATCCACGGCCAGCGCAGCGCCAAGAATAGCCAAGAGCACGTCGGACGCGAGCACGCGGTCCAGCAACGAAGGCCCGACGGCGATCCGGATGATCGCCCCTGCCGCGGCGAGGCTGAGGATCACAGCGGTAACTATGAGGACCAGTTCTTTCACAGTGATGCTCCTTCCATGCCGGTGGCTTCAGTCCGGAGGGCTGCCACTTCCTCGCGGGTGCCCATGATCCTGATCAGTCCGGCTTCGATGTCTTGCACTTCGTGCCGGATCTTCCGCACATCTTCCTCTCCGTAGATGTTGAGGGCGTGCAGGTAGAGCGTGGAGGTGGAGCGGTCCACTTCCACCACCAGCGAGCCCGGGATCAGGGATATGACGTGGCCGGTGGCCGTCACCATGAGGTCGGCATGGCTCCGCAGCGGAACAGCGACGACGGCGCTGCGCACCTTGGGTCCCTTGACCACGGCCAGGTAGAGGACCAGGAAGCTCGCTGCCACCACTTTGCCGAGGAACATGAAGGCGAAGGGAATGGCGCGGAGGATGTTGAAGCGGCCGCTCAGTTCAACGGGCGGCAGGTAGAACAGCTTGGCCACCACGATGGCGATGAGCGCGCCGAACAACAGATTGCCAGGGCTGAAATCCCGCCACAGGGCGCCCCACACAATCACCAGCCAGATCAGCAGTGGGAGTTCGGTGCGGAAAGAGATCGGTTTGCGGCTCATTTGGCACCGCCTGTCTCCACCGCTGCCGGCACCGGAGCGTTGTCACCCAGGACGGAGTGGATGTAGGCCGAACGGTCGAGCATGATCTCGGCTGAACCGCCGGACAGCTGGAAAAGCGGTCCGGCGAAGACAGTCAGCGCTACGCCGAAGACCACCAGTCCGGCCGTCGAACCCACCATGGTCCGGGGAAGGACACCGGCACGGCCGGGCGTCAGGAGCACCGGATCCGGGTATTCAGCATCCTCGGGCTTGCGCCAGAAGGCCCTGTTCCACACGCGGGCGATGGCGAGCAGGGTCAGGAGGCTCGTGACGACGCCGCCCACCACCAGGATGATGGCCAGGGGCGTGCCAAGCTCGACGCCTGCCTGCAGGAGGCCGAGCTTTCCGAGGAACCCGGAGAACGGCGGTATGCCAGCCAGGTTCATGGCCGGGACAAAGAACAACAACGCAAGCAGCGGGGAAAGCTTGGCCAGCCCGCCCAGACGGTCGATTGAGGACGAACCTCCGCGCCGCTCAATCAAACCCGTGACCAGGAACAAACTGGTCTGGACGGTGATGTGGTGCGCCACGTAGAACACCGCGGCCCCAAGCCCCGTGATGGAGGACATCGCCAAGCCGAACACCATGTAGCCAATGTGGCTGACCAGGGTAAAGGAGAGCAGACGTTTGATGTCGCTCTGGGCCAAGGCACCGAGGATGCCCACCACCATGGTCAGCAACGCCACGATCATCAAGGGCGTGTTGAGTGTGTCCCCCGGGAACAGGAGCGTTTCGGTGCGGACCATCGCGTAAACACCAACTTTGGTGAGCAAGCCGGCAAACACCGCGGTGACCGGAGCAGGTGCCGTGGGGTAGGAGTCGGGCAACCAGAAGGACAGCGGGAACACAGCGGCCTTGATGCCGAAGGCCACCAGCAGCATCACGTGCAGGAGGTTCTGCGTGCCTTGGTCCAGTTCCGCCAGCTTGATGGCCAGGTCCGCCATGGTGATGGTCCCGGTGGCGCCGTAGATCATGGCGATTGCGATCAGGAACAGCACCGAGGAGACCACGGAAACCACCACGTACGTCACGCCGGCCCGGATGCGGGGACCTGTTCCGCCGAGCGTCATGAGGACGTAGCTCGCGGTCAGCAGGATTTCGAAGCCCACGTACAGGTTGAAGAGGTCGCCGGTGAGGAAGGCGTTGGAAACACCTGCCACCAGGATCAGGTACGTCGGGTGGAAGATGGAGACCGGCGCTTCCTGGTCGCCATCGGCCATGCCCTGGCCGGTGGCGTAGATCAGGACCGCGAGGCTCACCACAGTAGACACCACGAGCATGAGCGAGGAGAACTGGTCCACCACCAACACCACGCCCCACGGCGGCAACCAGCCACCGAGGGTCACTGAGGTAGTGCCACCGTCCCACACAGAAATCAGCAGGAAGGATTCCAGCAGCAGCGTCAGGCTCAGGATGCCGATGCTGACGGCGCGCTGGGCGGCTGTGTGCCGGATCAGCACGAAGGCCAGTGCGGCACCGAGGATGGGGAGAAGGACAGCGAGCGGTGACAGGTTTGCGAGGTTCACGCGCTGCCTCCTTCCCGGCTCTGGGCCGTTTTGGGGGTTTCCGTTTCTTCCGGGTGCAGCCGTTCTTCCGGAGTGGACGGGGTGATGGCGAATTCCGAGGTTTCCAGCGGCACAATGGCGTCGTCTTCGGCATCGAAGCTCGGCGTCTGGGCGACGCGACGGTCTTCGATGTCATCCTGGATTTCGTCCTGCCGCGCCAGGGCCCACGTCCGGTAGATAATGCCAAGCATGAACGCGGTGACGGCGAAGGAGATCACGATCGAAGTCAGGATCAGGGCCTGCGGCAACGGATCGTTGTACGTCCCGGGGTCCGTCTCCTTGGTGAACAACGGCGCCAGCCCTGCGTAGCCGCCGGTGGTGAGGATCAGGATGTTGGTGGCGTTGGCAAGCAACATCAGCCCCAGCAGCACGCGGGTCAGGCTGCGCTCCAGGATGAGGTAGATGCCGCAGGCGTACAGGACGCCCATGACGATCAGCAAGGTCAGGTTGATACTCATGCTTTACCCTTCCCGGCCGCGGCTGTCTCAGCGGCGTCATCCTCTGCGATGGGCGCGCCCTTGCCTTCAAAGTGCTCATCGATTTCCGCGCCAAGGCTGCGGAGGACGTCCAGCGCCAGCCCCACCACCACGATGTACACACCGATGTCGAAAATCGTTGAGGTCACGAACTTGATGTCCCCGAACACGGGCAGCCAGAACTCGATGATGGCGCTCTGGAACACTTGTCCGCCCAGGAAGAGCGGCACCAAACCGGAGGCAGCCGCCGTCGCGAGTCCCGTTCCCAGCAGCGTTCCGGCACTCACCGTCGCGGCTTCGCTCAACTCGAAACGGCCACCCGCGAGGTAGCGGATGGTCAGTGCCAGGCCTGCCGTCAGGCCGCCTGCAAAACCGCCGCCGGGCAGGTTGTGGCCGGCCAGGAGGAGATAGATGGAGAACACGATCATCGAGTGGAAAATGAGCCTGGTGACCACCTCGAAAATGATCGAGCGGCGCTCGGGAGCCAGGGTCCGGCCGGCTACAAGCCAGGCGTCGCGGGTAACGTCGCTGAACTTCCGCGCCACAGCCAGCGTGGCGCTGTCCCGGGAGTCACGTTCGACGTCGGTGCGGCGCCCCACGCTGCCTTCCGGCACTGCCGCTGAGGTCCTGATGCGGTCGCCGCGGCTGCGCACGAAGATCAGGCTGGCCACACCGGTGGCGGCGACGGCCAGCACCGAGATCTCACCGAAGGTGTCCCACGCACGGATATCCACCAGGGTCACATTGACCACGTTCAAACCGCCGCCGCCCTCGTAGGCCAGCCGCGGGAAGTCCAGGGAGATCGGCGTAGCCACGCGGGCACCCATGGCGTAGATCGCCACGAAGATCATGGTGATGCCGAATGCTGCACCAATGATCACGCGGATCACCCGCAGCCGTCCGCCGGTGCGGTCCCGGAGTTCGGCGGGCAGGCTGCGCATCGCGAGCACGAAGGCCACCAGCACGATGGTTTCCACCAGCATCTGGGTCAGGGCGAGGTCCGGTGCGCCCTGCAGCGCGAACACCAGGGCGATGCCGTAGCCCGTCACGGACACCATGAGGACGGCGAGGAACCGCTTGTTGGCCCGGACGGCCGCGAGTGCGCCAACAATGATCCCGATCCCCACAATGATTTGCAGCGGAGAGTTGGGATCGACGAAGTACACGCCTTCCGGAAGGGGCTTGTTGGCCGCGATCAAGGCTGCGAGCGGAACAGCGAACGCAACCGTAAGGATGACCGTCAGGTAGAAGTACAGCGAACCACGCTGGGTGCGGCCCGTGACCCATACGGCGATGTCATCGAGCGCGCCGATGGTGTGCTGGTACGACCGATCGCCATCGATCCAGTCGGGAACCAGGCCCTGGACGCGGGACACTGCGTTACGGCCGTAGAACATGGCCGCGCCCAGCACGAACGTCAGCGCTGTCAGGCCCAAAGCGGGAGTGAGGCCATGCCACAAAGCGAGGTGACCGGCGTCGGGCGCTCCTTCACGGTCCGCGAACAGCGCCGCGTACGGCTGGATCCACGTGTCCACTGGAACCGGCCAGAGTCCGTAGGCGATGGTCAGGAAGCTCAGAATCGCGGGAGCCGCAAGGAAAGCCGGCTTGATGGGCTTGAAAGGAGTGGGCTCCACACCAGCTTTGGTGGCAAAGGCACCCCACATGAAACGCGCGCTGTAGGCGAAGGTGAGGATCGATCCGACCACCAGCCCAACCAGGATCCAGATGCCCCACACCGGCGCATCGTGCCCCGTGGCGTAGGGGACGAACGTCTCGAAGACGGACTCCTTCGCCACGAACCCGGCCAAGGGAGGAACACCGGCCATGGACGCCGCCGCAATGGCAGCCACCACGCCGAGCGCGCGCGAAGAACGGAAAACGCCGGACAGCTTGCGGATATCGCGGGTGCCGGATTGGTGGTCGATGATGCCCACCACCAGGAACAACGTGGCCTTGAACAGCCCGTGCGCCAGCAGCAGCGCGAGCCCCGCAAGGGCGGCATCGGGTTGGCCAAGCCCCACCACCATGGTGAGGAAGCCAAGCTGGCTGACCGTGCCGTAGGCCAGGATGAGCTTGATGTCCGTCTGCCGCAGTGCCCGGTAGCCGCCGATCAGCATGGTGGCCAGGCCCAACCCCAGGACGAGCGGCAGCCAGAAGTCCGATTCGGAGAAGCCCGGCGCCAGGCGGGCAACGATGTAGATACCCGCCTTCACCATCGCCGCTGCGTGCAGGTAGGCACTTACGGGAGTGGGCGCGGCCATGGCTCCGGGGAGCCAGAAGTGGAACGGGACAAGCGCGGATTTGGTGATGGCACCCACCAGGACCAGCACGACGGCGGCAGTCACCGCGTCCTGCATGGGTCCGGCCATGAGCGTCCCGGCTTGGTCGAGGATGGCCGAGATACGGTAGGTGCCCGCAGCCTGGCCGAGGATGATGAGGCCCACCAGCATGGCAAGGCCACCGGCCGTGGTGACCATGAGCGCTTGCAAGGCAGACCGGCGGGCGGCCAGGCGGGTGCGGGCGTAGCCGATCAGCAGGTAGGAGAGGATGGTGGTGAGTTCCCAGAAGATGAACAACATCAACAGGTCATCGGACGTCACCAAACCGAACATCGCCCCGGCGAAGGCAAGCAACTGGGCCCCAAAGCCGCCAAGCCCAGGGTCCTTGTCCTTGAAGTAGCGCGCGCAATAGACCAGCACCAAGGTGCCGACGCCCAGGATCAGCAAGGACATCACCCATGCCAGGGCGTCCATCCTGAAAGCGAATTCAAGCTTCAGGTCGGGGATCCAGGGCAGGACTTCCTCGAGGCCGCTACCTGAATAGACAGGTGCGTATTGGAAGACCAACCAGATAAAAGCGCCTGCCGGTACCGCCGCAAGGGCGTAGAACGCGTTCCTGCCGAGTTTGCTGAAGATCAAAGGCGCCACAGTTGCCGCGACAAAGGTGATGGCGAGAACTGTGATCAATGTTGTCTCCGCAAAGTCAGGAAGGAATTGTCAAAAGTTGGAGCAAGCGGTGCATACGTTGGGTTCGGTTGTTCCAGTTTATCAAGGGGTTAAGGGCGTTTTCGCCGGAAAGTGCGCTATGTGGACAACCTCCGCCCTTGTGAAGCCCGCGGTCTGTCGCACCACGGACCGCCGTCGCGTCCCGATAGCATTCAGGCATGAACGCGGCCGCAGTTCCCGAAGCTTCCCCTCCCCCGTCCGAGCTTGCCTCCGGCCCGGCTGCCTCCAAGAAGGGTCAGATCCTCGCCTGGGCGGCCTGGGACTGGGGCTCGGCAGCCTTCAACGCCGTCATGACCACGTTCGTCTTCACCGTCTATTTGACCTCGAACGCGTTCGGCGGAGAGGACACGGCGTCGGCAGCCCTTGGTGCCGCCCTGGCGGTGGCCGGGCTCGCCATCGCCTTGCTGGCACCGGTGACCGGCCAGCGCTCGGACGCCGGCGGGCGGCGGAAACTGTGGCTTGGGGTGAACACCGCTGCCACGGCCGTGCTCACGGCTTTGTGTTTCTTCGTCTTTCCCCAGCCGGGGTTCCTGTTGCTGGGGGTCTGCCTGATCGCTTTGGGCAATGTGTTCTTCGAGTTCGCCGGCGTGAACTACAACGCCATGCTGGCCCAGATCTCCACGCCCCGGAACATCGGCAAGGTCAGCGGTTTCGGCTGGGGCATGGGGTACCTCGGCGGCATCGTGGCACTGCTGCTGGTTCTTCAGTTGTTCGTCCAACCGTCCTTTGAATGGTTTGGCTCCTCTACCCAGGACTCCCTGAACATCAGGCTCGTGGCCGTTTTCTCCGCGTTGTGGTTCTTCATCTTCGCGTTGCCGGTGCTGTTCGCCGTACCCGAACTCCCTGGCAGGAAGGATGCCGCGTCCCTGGGCTTCTTTGCCTCCTACCGCCTGCTGTTCAAGCGCATCGGGGCGATCTACCGGACCAGCCCGCACACCATCTTCTTCCTTCTTTCCAGCGCAATCTTCCGCGATGGTTTGGCCGCTGTGTTCACCTTTGGCGGGGTGATCGCGGCAGGCACGTTCGGCTTCGAGCTCAAGGACGTCATTTTCTTTGCGATCTTCGGAAACGTGGTCGCAGCCGTGGGAGCCATCATCGGCGGCTTCCTCGATGACAGGATCGGTCCCAAGGCAGTGATCGTCATATCGCTGGTGGGCCTGCTCGTTGCAGGAACCGTCATCCTGGTGCTGGGCAACGGCAGCTACGTCTTCTTCGGCAACGAGTGGCCCGGAACCAACACTTTCTGGGTGTTCGGACTCCTGCTCTGCCTGTTCGTGGGCCCGGCCCAGTCCTCCTCGCGCGCCTACCTGGCCCGGCTTGCTCCCAGCGGAGAATCCGGCGAACTCTTTGGCCTTTACGCCACCACCGGACGCGCCGTAAGCTTCCTGGCGCCCAGTCTCTTCACGCTGTGCATCACAATTGCTGCTCCGATTGTTGAAGAAGGTGGAGCCCAACGATGGGGCATCCTCGGGATCATGGTGGTCCTGTTGGCGGGGCTGCTGGTGATCCTGCCGGTCAAGCCGCCCAGCAAGACCAGGATCGCCGTGGTCCCGGACAACTGAACGCCCGGCTACAGCTGAGCGCGAACGCCGCTTCCCGGCGGTTGCAAGAGAGTTAAGGTGTACATATGAACGTGGAAGAGACCGAACTCCCGGGCCTTGGTGTCCGCAAGGATTTCGTCACGGCTTCTGGCCGTCGTATTGGCGTAGTTGAGCACCGCGAGGGCGAAACCGAGCTTTTCGTCTCGACGTGGGACGATCCCGATACATGCCAGGCCTCCATTCCGCTGACCGCGGACGAAGCGTCCTGCCTGGGCAACCTCCTGAGCGGCCAGCACGTTGCCATGCGCTTGGCCGAGGCACACCGGGAAATCCCCGGCATCGTGACCCGCCAGTTCTCCATCACAGCCGACTCCCCGTTCGTCAACCAACCCATGGGCAAAGCGCAGATCCGCACCCGCAGTGGGGTTTCCATCGTGGCGATCATGCGCGAAGGCGAGGTGGTCCCGTCGCCGGCACCCGACGTCGTTCTTCACCTTGGCGACCTGCTGGTAGCTGTCGGCACGCAGGAAGGTCTTGACTCGGCCGCCGGCATCCTCCGCAACGGCTGACCCGTGGATCCGCTCGCGCTAGCCCTGGTGGAACTGGGCGCCGTCGTCTTCTGCCTGGGGCTGCTGGCCCGTTTGGCTGGCCGGATCGGCATGTCACCCATTCCGCTTTACCTGGTGGGCGGCCTGGCGTTCGGCGCCGGCGGGCTGGTGAAACTGGACGGCATGCACGAATTCGCGCACCTTTCCGGCGAAATCGGCGTGATCCTGCTGCTGTTGATGCTTGGCCTGGAATACACGGCATCCGAACTTGTCACCGGGCTGCGGCGTTCCTGGCAAGCCGGCGTCCTGGACTTCATCATGAACTTCATCCCCGGTGCGGGCATTGCCGTGCTCCTCGGTTGGGGCCTGGTGGGAGCGATCGTCATGGGCGGCGTGACGTACATTTCCTCGTCCGGGATCGCGGCCAAGGTGATTACGGACCTCGGCCGGATCGGTAACCGCGAAACGCCGGTAATCCTCTCCATCCTGGTCTTCGAAGACCTCGCCATGGCCATCTACCTGCCCATCCTCACCGCGATCCTGGCCGGCGTTGGTTTCCTCGGCGGGCTGCAAACCGTAGGGATCGCACTCGCCGTCGTGACGGTCATCCTGGTCATCGCGTTGAAGCACGGCCACCGCGTTTCCCAGGCCATCCACAGCGAGAACTCCGAGGTGTTCCTGCTCAACGTCCTGGGCCTTGCGCTGTTGGTTGCCGGCATCGCCTCGGCGCTGCAGGTTTCCGCCGCTGTTGGTGCGTTCATGTTGGGCATCGCCATTTCCGGTGCCACGGCCCACAACGCCACCAGAATCCTCGAACCGCTGCGTGACTTGTTCGCAGCGATTTTTTTCGTGGTCTTCGGCCTCAACACGGATCCGCGGTCCATTCCGCCAGTCCTCGGCGTAGCACTGCTGCTGGCCGTCCTCACCGCGGCCACCAAGATCCTGACGGGGTTCTGGGCAGCCAAGCGCGCAGGGATCGCAGTGCCCGGACGTTTCCGCGCCGGCGCAGCCTTGATCGCACGCGGCGAGTTCTCGATCGTCATCGCCGGCCTGGCCGTCGCTTCCGGGGCCGTGCCGCATGACCTCGCGGCCCTCGCCACGGCCTACGTCCTCATCATGGCCGTCATGGGCCCGCTGGCCGCCCGGTTCGTTGAGCCCGTGGTCAAGGCATTCCGCAAGACTCCCAAAGCCCCGCCCCGCACACCCGAGCGCACCCCGGCCTAACCCCCGCCGTGCAGTGTGGAGGGAGAGTTGTGCTGGCGGGGATCCAACGAGGAGTCAGTTCCCGGCTCCAAGGACGTTCCAAAGCCGGGAGAGCCAACCCCTCGGTGCAGAGACCTAGATAGCCGTCCGGTGGAAGTTCTGGTGGCTCCGGCTGGCCGTCGGACCACGCTGGCCCTGGTAGCGGTTGCCGTATTCACCGGAGCCGTACGGGTGCTCCGCGGAGGATGTCAGGCGGAAGAAGCACAACTGGCCGATCTTCATGCCGGGCCACAGCTTGATGGGCAACGTGGCCACGTTGGACAACTCCAGGGTCACGTGGCCGGAGAAACCGGGGTCAATGAAGCCGGCGGTCGAGTGCGTCAGCAAGCCAAGGCGGCCCAGCGAAGACTTGCCCTCAAGGCGGGCAGCGATGTCGTCGGGCAGGCTCACGGTCTCGTACGTGGAGCCGAGCACGAATTCGCCCGGGTGCAGGATGAACGGCTCGTCACCCTCCACCTCCACCAGCCGCGTCAGCTCAGGCTGCTCCTCTGAAGGGTCAATGTGGGCGTACTTGTGGTTGTCGAAGAGCCGGAAAAACCTGTCGATCCGTACGTCCACGGAAGACGGCTGAACCATCGCGGGGTCGTACGGTTCAAGGACAATCCGTTGGGAGTCAATTTCGGCACGAATATCGCGGTCAGAGATCAGCACAGCATCAAAAATACCGCATGCATTGTCCTCGCCGTCCCGTGCGACTATAGTTCCCGGACAGGTTAAGCCGCGCCCGGACTTTGGGGGCATCGAGCATTCGCGGGGTAATTGTGGGGAAATTGGCAGCGCCTGCGGCAATTGTGGTGGCCGGAGTACTGGCACTGGTAGTAGCCGGTTCCAGCCAACTCCTGCCGGCAACAGAGGCGGTTCCGGGCGGCGGCACAACTCCGTCCGGCAGCGCACCTTCAGGCCTGAAGGCTCCCGAACCAAGCACGACGGCGGTCGACTCACCTTCGGCTGAACCCGCCGCCCCCGGTGGGGAGCCAAGCGGCCCCACCGTGGAACCGGGTCCTGCAACGGTGCCCGGCTCCGCGCCCACCCGGCCGGTCGCCGTCGAACCGACCATCGAGTCTCCCCCGCCCGTTCCGAACATCGGCCCGTCCTGGGGTCCGGACGGCCCGTCGTCAGAGACCACCGCCTCCGAGGTACCCGGCGCCGAAGACGCAGGCCCGGAACCCTCTGATCCAGAGCCGTCACCTGTCCCGACGCCCTCCGCCCCGGCCGCTGGACCCTCGCCGGAGGTGACGCCGTCGGCCTCTGCAAGCGCGACGCCTGGCCCGGGCACCACAGCACCGCCCGCCCTGACGGCCACCCCAACCCCGACCCCAACGGCAACAGCACCGGCAACAGCGCCCACGGCTACCCCAACGCCCACCGGCCCGGTTCCCGCGCCGACCCCAAGCGCCAGTCAGGGCCCAAGCGCCACCCAGGCCCCAAGCCCCAGCCAGGTTCCAAGCCAGACCCCCTTCCCCGGCAAGGCGCCCAGCAGCGATCCCACCACGGGCGATGGTGCCTTGGCTTTGCTGCCGGACAACAACTCGGCCGCCATCCTCACAGTCTTCAACGCCATCAACAGCTACCGGGCCTCCCTTGGCCTGGCTCCGGTGAAGTACCACGCAACCGTGGCCAACCTGGCGCAGGAGTGGTCCAACAACATCGCCAGCCGTGAAGTGATCCAGCACAGGGCCAATTTCTGGACGGACCCGCGCGCCATGAATCCCAACAACGGGGCAGGCGAGGTCATCGCGGTCCGCTGGGACCGGGATGCCGCGCAACTCGTGGAGTGGTGGAAGGGTTCGCCCGGCCACGATGCGCTGCTCAGGGATCCGCGTTTCAACGTGATGGGCATCGGCATCACGTACACGGACGGCAATTGGCAGACCACCCCCAACCGCTACACCTTGTGGGGCGTGGTCAACTTCTTCGGCTACACCACGTTGCCGGCCGGGACCACCACCCGCCCTGGTGGAACGGTTACCCCTCCCACGGACCCGGTGGGTGCCTGCGAACCGGGCGACAAGCACCAGCCACCCACGGTGGATCTGAAATCCGCTTCCATCCGCAGCGCCGCCGACCTCGTATCGGTGGGCGGGGACGGTTCGGTGTACTCGTACCAGTCCCTGGGCAACGCGAAATACGGCGCAGCCCGGAAGATCGCAGCAGGCTTCACGGGGCTCAAGGAGTTGTTCGTCTCCGACTGGGACCGTGACGGCGTCTTCGACTTGATCGCACAACGAAACGACGGGCAGCTGCTGGTGTACCCGGGCAAGGCCTCCGGTGGCTTTGGGTCGCCGGGTGTCCTGGGCCAAGGGTGGCAGTCGCTCACCATTTCCGTGGGCCAGTGGTGCGCCAACAACCGGCTCCCCCAAATTGTTGCCATGGATGGTTCGGGCGGTCTGTGGCTCTACAAGAACTCGGGGCTGTCCTACATCCGGAGCCAGTCAGCCATTGGCACGGGTAACCCGGCTGTGCGCCTGAGCATGGTGGATTACAACGCGGACGGCTTCCAGGACCTGCTCACGGTGGAGGCGAACGGCAATCTCCGCCTGTACCGTGGCAGCGGGCTCGCCACTCCGCGGCAGGAAGCGCGTCCGATCGTCGGTGCGGCGTGGACTGACTACAGCGGCATCCGCGCGCTGCAGGGCGTCGGCGGCCCGGGGACCACGGGTGTTGCCGGTTTGGGTACCAACGGCGTCCTCGAGTACTGGGACCTCACCTCGGGAAGGCTCACCACGCCGGTCACCGTGGGCGGCGGCTGGAGTGGTTTCAAACTGGCCCAGTAAGGCTCAATCTGTCCCGGCAACCACCAGGCTGCGATATCCGTCAGGCTGGGGGATCAGTCAGGCTGCCGGATCCGACTCGATCACGGTCTTGAGCTGCTCCAGCTGGGCAACCTCAGCTTCCATGGTCTTCTGGATCATTCCGTTCATCAGCTTCTGCAAGCCCTTGGGGTGGTATTCCAGGGCGAACCTGAGGCGTGTGGTCTTTCCCTCGGTGCTGAGGTAGTAGCCCCCATGGGGCCTGGCTGGTCCGGCCACCACTTCGAAGCGCACTTCCGCGCCCGGCCGGGCTTCGGTGATCTCGAAATCGGCGGCGATGGGACGTCCTCCGGGTCCGGCGAGGGTCTGCTGGTACACAGCGCCCTTCTCGCCGCGCACGCCTGAACGGAGTTCGATGCTGCGGATTCCGGTACGCCACAGAGAGTTGTTCATGCCGTCCATGAGGAACTCGAACACGGTCATGGCGTCCCTGCTGATCACCACTTCATGGGCTGCAAATGCCATGGAAAACCTCTTTCGGCGTACGGTCGAATGGTCGTAGCCCGGTTCCCCATACACTGCAGCTAACACCTTCAGAATAGTCAGCCGCGCTGGCCCGCGACACACGGCCACACGAGCCTTGACCGAATGGTTACCTGACAGCCGCACGCAGGCCGGGTAGAGTTCCTGCGGCTGCTATTAATCACTTTGGGGGCGTAATGCAGGCTTTAGACCAACAAACTTTCGCAGGAAAAGTACGACGGCGGTTGGCTGCCGGGGCGGCTTTCCTCGCCATCGCCGTGGCCGGCAGTGTTGCCGTCGCCGCGCCGGCGAAGGCGGCCGTCGCAGCGCAGTCCGCGCCGGCGAAGGCGGCCGTCGCAGCGCAGTCCGCTCCGGCGTCGTTATCCGCCCTAGCCGCCGTCCCCACAACGGTCAACCCGCTCCCCAGTGTGGACCCGGTGGGCGATCCCGCCAGCTTCTCGGTGCTGGTGAACAAGTCCAGGCCACTGAACCCGGCCAGCTATGCGCCCGGAGACCTCATCAACGCCCGCGGCTCGGGACAGTTCCTGCGCGCTGAAGCCGCTGCGTGGCTCAACGGCCTCTTCCAGGGCGCCGCGGATGCCGGTACGGGCGGCCTTTCGATCGTGAGCGGCTACCGATCCTACGCCCAGCAGCAGCAGGTGTACTCGTACTACGTCAGCATTTACGGACAGGCATACGCAGACACCATCTCCGCCCGGCCCGGCTACAGCGAGCACCAGACCGGCTTGGCCGTGGACGTGGGCAACCAGAACGGTTCCTGCGGGCTGAGCACCTGCTTCGGTGACACGGCCGCGGGCAAGTGGGTGGCCGCGAACGCCCACAAATACGGCTTCATTGTCCGGTACCCCAACGGCTACACAGGCACCACGGGCTACAGTTACGAGCCGTGGCACCTCCGGTACGTTGGCGTCGCGTTGGCCACGGATATGAACCGGCGCGGCTACCCCACCATGGAGCAGTACTTCGCCGGCAACACGGCGGCCGGCGCGAGCATCAAGTCCGGTGCGGACCTGGTTGCCGCCGACTCCGCCGGAAGGCTCCTGCGCTACCCGGCGACGGCGGTGGGCAACTACGCGGCACCTGTCCAGATCGGTTCCGGCTGGACCGGCCTGAAACAGGGCTTCGTGGTGGACTGGGACATCGATGGCGTCTACGACATCCTCGCCCAATGGAACAACGGCGTCCTTGGCGTCTACCGCGGACTTCCTGGTGGGGGCTTCGCCGGGCAGGTCGTGGTGGGCAACGGTGGTTGGGACCAGATGACCATCACAGTGGGCAAATGGTCCCACGCGCACCCGCGGCCCAGCGTGGTTGGGTACTTCCCGGACGGCGTGCTGCGCTATTACCCCAATACCTTCGGCGGGGCACTCAGCGGTCCCCAGATCATCGGCAAGGGCTGGAACGGCATGGAGCTGACCATGGCTGATTGGGAAGGCGACGGCGCCAACGACATCCTGGCCCGGACCGGTTCCGGCAAGCTCATCAACTACCGCGGCGATGGCTGGGCGGGCTTCTACGGACCGGCAACGACGATGGGAACGGGCTGGCAGTACATGCGGAACCTGCTCCCCAGCTTCGGCCTGACCGGCGCGGGCACTCGGGGAATAACCGCCCAGACCATGGAGGGCAACCTCTACAACTACGGCCTGGGCCGCGGCCAGTGGACCACGTACTCCCAAGTGGGCTCCGGCTGGAACAGCCTGAAGCTTTTCAAGTAGCAGCGCGCCTTGTCCTGGACAACCCTGGAACTGCGCTAAGCTGGGATTCGCTTCGGCTCATGCGGAAGCAACGCGGGCGTAGCTCAATGGTAGAGCGCTAGCTTCCCAAGCTCGATACGCGGGTTCGATTCCCGTCGCCCGCTCCAGCGAGACCCTTGGCCATGCGAACCACTTCGCACGGCCAAGGGTCTTTTCTTGTGGAGCCCCGAGCCTAAAATCGTAGGTACATCACCTATCCGGGAGGTCCTCCAATGACTCTCACCGACGATGCTGGGGCGGGTCCGCTCGCCGTCATCCACCGCCTGCTGGAAGCCACGAACAAGCACGATCTTGAAACCCTGGCGGAGTGCTTCTCGCCGGGTTACGTCAATGAAACTCCGGCCCACCCCACCCGGGGGTTCACTGGCCGGGAGACCATCCGCACCAATTGGGAGCAGCTCTTCACCGGCGTCCCGGACATCAAGGTACGCATGGTGTCCCACAGCGTGACCACGGGACAGGTGTGGACCGAACTGCACATGCAGGGTTCCTGGCGGGACGGCACACCGCATGAGCTGACCGGAGTGGTCATCTTCGGCGTGGAGGAGGGCGCCATCAACAACGCTCGCTTCTACATGGAGCCCGTGGAACATTTGGTCCGCACCGATGACACAGCAGACCGCGTCAGCCACCGGGTCACCCACGGACGTCCCCAGGAGGCTCCCGTCCAGGCGGCTTCGCAGTAACACCGCTTGGACGGGGCAGCACGGCCTGGCGTCAGGCCGTGCGGGTCCGTGCGACGATCCGCAGCACCCGGCGCCGATCCCGTAGGTCAACTTTGAGTTGCAGCGATGACTTCCGGGCCAGTACGACGGCGACTACCGCAGCCGCCGCTGTCGGCACGCCTCCCGCGATCAGGATGCCGATCTGGGGTCCGAGGTGTTCGGCAAGCCAGCCCATCACCGGGCCGCCGATCGCCTGACCGCCGATGAGGACCACCAGGTACAGGCTCATCACGCGTCCCCGGATGCTCATGTTGGAACTCGTTTGGACCATCTGGTTGGCAGCGGTGAGGAACATGAGGCACCAGAATCCCGCCAGGACCATCGCCACGCTGAACCAGACCATCGAGGGCATGGCCGAGGAAAGCACCAGCATCAGGCCGTACAGCCCGGCGGACATCACCACCGAGCGCAACCGCAGTTCCCTGCGGCGGGTGGACGCCACAGCCCCTGTCAGCGCACCGAGCGCAACCATGGCGTTCAGCAGGCCGTAGCCTCCGGCACCGGCGTCGTACACGTGGTCCGCGAAGGCGGCCAGCAGCACTGGGAGGCTCATGGCGAAAACCGCCACGAATCCGGCCATCAACCACGGCCAGTAAATGGTGGGCTTGCCGAGCGCATACTGCAGGCCTTCGCGGAGCATACCCTTCTTCCGCGGCGTCGGCTGGCTGAGGTGCAGTTGGTCCTTGCGCAGGATCATCAGCATGGTCACAGTGGAGCAGCAGGCTACTGCGTTCGCGGCGAAGGCCCAGCCCGCACCCACGGCAGTAAGCAGCCAGCCGGCCAGCGCAGGGCCAATGAGTCCGCCCAACTGGAAGGTAGTGGAGTTCACGCTGATGGCGTTGCGCAGGTACTTGGGGCCGACGAGTTCGTTAACGAAGACCTGGCGTGCAGGCTGGTCAAGCACGGTGACGAAGCCCAGCACCAGCGCGATCACGTAGACATGCCATACCTGGACCGTGTGAGTGAGGGACAGCGCCGCCAGGGCTGCGGCCAGGACCGCTGCGGCCGACTGGCAGATGATGAGGATTTTCCGCTTGGCGAAGCGGTCGGCCATCATGCCGCCCCAAGGGCCTAGGAAAAGGGAAGGCATGAACTGCAGGGCCACGGTAATTCCGACCGCCGTGACAGAACCGGACAGTTGGAGCACCATCCAGTCCTGCGCGATGCGCTGCATCCAGATGGCGATCACGGCAATGAAGTGGCCGATTGCGAAGATCCTGAAGTTCGGGACCTTCAATGAGATGAAGGTGTGCCGCCAGGGCAGCTTTTCGCTCACGACGGCGAGTGGCTGGGTGACGGTGTCCGGCTGGTTGATCTCCGGTGAAGGACCAGCGGACAGGGAATCGATGACGGGCTGGCTGACGTTTGCCGCTGAAGGCGGTGGGGGTGCCAAAAGTAGTCCTCGGATCGAGAGTTTCGGTGGGATGGACTTAACGCTATGGTTGCCAGCAGCAATTGTGGAAGCGTATCGGGATGATAACTAGGATTGCGGAATGCAATAATGCCTTCTACGCGACGCCGAAATTCCACCCAATGCCTGAGGAGTTCCGTTGTTTGAACCAGTCCAGCTCCGCTCCTTTTTGGCCGTGGCAGAGACGCTGAGCTTCACCAAGGCCGCCGAGCGCCTGGGCCTTGCCCAACCCACCGTGAGCCAGCACGTCCGCAAGCTCGAGACCGCTGCGAAGCGGATCCTTGTGGCCAGGGACACCCGCGAGGTCCGGCTCACTGACAACGGGGACGCCATGGCCGGGTTCGCACGGAGCATCCTCGCGGCCCATGATTCCGCGGCCCGCTACTTTTCGGGCTCAGCCATGCGCGGACGTCTTCGCTTCGGCACAGCGGACGATCTCGCCATTACGGGCCTCCCCCGGATCCTGCGCGAATTCCGGCAGTTGTACCCCCAGATCAACCTGGAACTGACCGTGAGCCAAAGCGACCAGTTGTACAAGCGGCTCAACGCAGGTCAGCTGGACCTGGTGTTCGTGAAGTGGGTGGCCGGAGCCAAGGACGGCACCGTAGTCCGGCACGACAACTTCGCTTGGGTTGGCCTGGAACAGACCGTCCTCGAGCCGGGCGCACCCGTGCCGCTTATCGCCTACCCCGCACCCAGCCTCAGCCGGAAACTGGCCATCGACGCGTTGGAAGCCGCCGGCCGTACTTGGCGGATCACCTGCAGCACCAAGCAGATCAGTGGCGTCCTGGCAGCGGTACGCGCGGGCATCGGCGTGGCCGTGATGCCCGCGTCCTTGGTGCCGGAGGACCTCAAGGTGATCACGCAGCGTTTCGACCTGCCGCCGGTTGGGGATGTTGATTTCACCTTGATTCGAAACCCGCTGGCCAACGCCGAAGTCATCGATGCCCTGACGCAGGCGATCATGGGAAGGACGCTGAACAAGTCCACGTAGCGTTCGAATGCGTGCGAATGGCCCCCAAGACTGTTCGGGTAAGCGCATTCCCGGTATCCTGAACCAATGATCGACCTCACCCTGCTGGCGGACCTCACGCCCGGTATTTGTTCTGTCACCCTCCGGGCCAAGGGCATCGATGAGGTGGTCAGTATCGCTTCGGAGGCCGGACTTGCCGGGATCGAGTGGGGCACTGATGTGCATGTCAGCGATGCTGCCTCTGCCGCGCATGCCAGGGAGGCCACCGAAGAAGCGGGCCTCGTGGTCCTGTCCTTGGGTTCGTACTACCGGGCGGGATCCTTTGGAGACTTTGCACGGGATCTGGACCTGGCTTCCGCATTGGGCGCACCCCGCATCCGGATCTGGGCCGGCCAACTCGGCTCAGCCGAAGCCAATGAGGACCATTGGGACGCAGTCGTCCGCGACACGCGCCGCGTCGCGGAGATGGCAGACGAACGGGGCATCGCCTTGGCGTTCGAGTACCACGGCAACACGCTCACCGACTCCCCCGCCACAACGCTGCGTCTCCTTGAGCGCGTCGGGCATGGCAACGTCGGCACCTACTGGCAGCCCGCCGTCGGGCTTTCCGATCAGCAAGCCCTGGACTCCCTCCACCAAGTGCTTCCGCACATCGTGGGCGTCCATTGCTTCTCGTGGGGGCCGGAAGCCGAACGCCATCCGTTGCGCGCGCGGAAGCTGCTGTGGCAGACGGTGTCCGATGTGCTACGCGGCAACGGCAAAGACCTGGACATCATGATGGAGTTCGTTGCGGACGACCTCCCCGGGAACGTCCTCAGCGACGCCGAGTTCCTGCACGGCATCACACTGGGCGAGGACTAAGCCCACATCCTGGACAGCCACGCGGCGCATAGCCCCGGCCACTGGTCTGCTCCGGGCGTCCCTTGCGCCAGCCCGATGCCATGCACACCGTGTGGGAAGACGTGCAGCTCAACCGGAATCCCGGCACCCGCGAGCGCGTCTGCGTAGGCGAGGCTGTGGCTGACCGGGACCGCTTCGTCGTCTGCGGTATGCCACAGGAAAGCGGGCGGCGTGGAACCGTCCACCTGCCGTTCCAGCGACAACTCATCCAGGATTTCGGGCGCCGCGCCTTCCCCGGCCAAGTTGTCCACCGAGCCCTGGTGCACCGAATCCACGAACGAGACCACGGGATAACAGAGGATACTGAAGTCCGGCCTGGCGTCAGGTTGGTCCAGCCTCGGATCGCCGGCGCAAAGCCCCACGGACAACGACCCCGCCAGGTGCCCACCCGCGGAAAAGCCCAGAACGCCTACGCGGGAAGGATCCACCGCCAATCCGTGGGTTCCACGGCGGATCCAGAGCATTGCTTCCTTCGCATGCGCCAGGGGTTCGGGATGACGATGCGGCGCCACCTTGTACCGCAGCACAAAGGCGTGGATGCCCAACGAGGCGAGCCACTCCGCCACGGGTTCGGCCTCATGGTCGGCTTGCCGGGCATACCCTCCACCCGGCAGCACCAGTACCGCAGGCGCCAGTCCCGCGCGATGCCCGACGGCGGGAACCACCGTCAGTGCGGAAGGCGCCTTTCGCGGTGGTGGGGCGTCAGAGGAAGCCGACCCGGCGCCGTCGTGAATTGCTTGGTCCATGGACGGCTACGCGGGGTTGTCGGCCGGCACTTCGGTGCTCCGGCGAAGCTTGACGGAACCAGTCACCGAGCCGCCTTCTTGAGCGCCGGCAGCGAGTCGGCCCATCTCCTCCAATGGCAAGTAGACGGTGGACAGTGCGGGACGGAAGTCGCGCAGGGTCTCGATGTCGTCAAAACCGGCGATCGTCGCATCGCGAGGGATCCAGACGCCCTCCGAGCGCAGCGCCGCGGTGACGCCGATGGCCATGACGTCATTCACCGCGAAAATGCACAGTCGGTCCTTGGAAGCCCTGATCCGTTCGGCGAGGGCCAAACCGGCATCGTAGCCGCCCGCACGGTTGAACCCGCTGCGGATGACTTCGGCGGCGGTCCGGCCGGAATCGGCGAGGCCGCGCTGGAAACCACGCACACGATCGTCGGAAGTGAAGAGTCCTTCAGGACCCGCCACGATCAAGAATGGACCGTCGTGGGCATCGGCCAACTCGCGGGCGAGGCCTGCGGCGAGTTCCACGTTGGGGACCGCCACCACGTGGTAACCCTCCGCGGTGGTGGCACCGACGATCGAATGCCCCACTACTCCCACGTGCCCGCCGTTGCGGCAATAGCGGTCGAGTTCCGCTGCCAGTTCAGCGTTGCCCTGCTGGTCTTCCGGGCGGGCTGAGCGCGAACCGGCGATGACGATGGAGTCGGCCCGGCGTGCGGCGAATGCTGCCACTGCTTCCCGTTCATCGGACGGCGAGCCGGATGTACTGGCAAGCAGGACCATGCGGTTCTGCTCACGCGCGGCTTCCTGGACTCCGCGGGCAATGGCCGAAAAGTAGGGATCGGCGATGTCGTGCACAATCAAGCCAATCAGGCCGGAGCTGGATTTCGCGAGGGCCTGCGCCTGGGCGTTGGGAACGTAGCCGAGCTTGTCCGCTGCTTCACGGACGCGCTCCGCGATGCCTTCAGCGGGCTTCCTGGAGGAACCGTTGAGGACCCTTGATGCCGTGGCAAGGGAAACCCCTGCCAAACGGGCTACTTCACTGAGAGTGCTGGCGGCCACAGGGCCCTCCTTTTCTGCAAGCGTCGGGGCTGGCGCTACGGAAATTATGTCAGGATTCATCCAGTTTTGGGAAAGCGCTTGCCAAGTGGCGGAATCGTGGTGCATCATCGAAGCAATGGGAATGCGCTTTCCCACACATTATTCGCACCAGCTGCCCGCACCGCCGCGGACAGCACACCAAGGCACTGGAGAAAACATGGGCTTCGAAACAAAGACGATCCGCATCGCCATGAACGGCATTACCGGCCGGATGGGCTACCGCCAGCACTTGCTGCGCTCCATCCTGCCCATCCGTGACGCAGGCGGCTTCACCCTTGAGGACGGCACCAAAGTCCAGGTTGAACCCATCCTGGTGGGCCGCAACGAAGCCAAAATCCGCGAACTCGCCGAGCTCCACAAGGTCTCCGAATGGACCACTGACCTGGACGCCGTGATCAACGACCCCACGGTCGATATCGTCTTCGACGCCTCGATGACCAGCCTCCGCGCAGCCACCCTCAAGAAGGCCATGCGCGCCGGCAAGCACATCTTCACCGAGAAGCCCACGGCCGAAACCCTGGAAGAAGCCATCGAGCTGGCCCAGATCGGCAAGGAAGCCGGCGTTACCGCAGGCGTTGTGCATGACAAGCTGTACCTCCCCGGCCTGGTCAAGCTCCGCCGCCTCGTGGATGAAGGCTTCTTCGGCCGCATCCTCTCCATCCGCGGCGAATTCGGCTACTGGGTCTTCGAAGGCGACGTCCAGGCTGCCCAGCGTCCGTCTTGGAACTACCGCAAGGAAGACGGCGGGGGAATGACCACGGACATGTTCTGCCACTGGAACTACGTGCTCGAGGGCATCATCGGAAAGGTCAAGAGCGTCAATGCCAAGACCGCAACCCACATCCCGGCGCGCTGGGACGAGGCCGGCAAGGAATACAAGGCCACGGCTGACGACGCCTCCTACGGCATTTTCGAACTCGAAACCCCGGGCGGCGACGACGTCATCGGTCAGATCAACTCCTCCTGGGCCGTCCGTGTCTACCGCGACGAACTGGTTGAGTTCCAGATCGACGGCACGCACGGTTCCGCCGTCGCCGGTTTGAACAAGTGCGTTGCGCAGCAGCGCGCCCACACCCCCAAGCCGGTTTGGAACCCGGACCTGCCCGTCACCGAATCCTTCCGCAGCCAGTGGCAGGAAGTGCCCGCCAACGCAGAGCTGGACAACGGCTTCAAGCTCCAGTGGGAAGAATTCCTGCGCGACGTCGTCGCCGGCCGCGAACACCGCTTCGGCCTGCTCTCCGCAGCCCGCGGCGTCCAGCTGGCCGAGCTCGGCCTCCAGTCCTCGGCCGAGCGCCGCACCATCGATATCCCGGAGATCACGCTCTAATGACGTCACTCATCCTTCCCACCGACGACGGCGGCACCCGCGAGTACCGCCTCAAGCCCGCCACCTCGTGGGCCAAGCCATCGGCTCCGTTGACGGCCCGCCGCGCCTACGCCGCCGCCCACGTCATCCCGGAAGTCGCTGCGGACAACACTCCCGGCGCACCGGCACAGCTGGACTGGGACGCCACCTTGGCCTACCGCCACGAGCTCTGGTCCTACGGCTTGGGCGTTGCCGACGCCATGGACACCGCCCAGCGCGGCATGGGCCTGGACTGGGCAGCGACCCAGCAGCTCATCAAGCGTACGGGTGCCGAGGCTGCTTCCGTCGTGGCTGCAGGCAACGCGGCCATCGCCGGTAAGTCCGTCCAGGACCTGGTGTCCTGCGGCGCCGGAACAGACCAGTTGGACATCGCCGCCCTCCCTGACGGCGCAGCTGGCATCCAGGCCGTGATCGACGCCTACCGCGAGCAAATCGCCGTCGTCAGCGAAGCCGGCCCCAAGGTGATCCTGATGGCCTCCCGCGCACTCGCCAAGGTGGCTTCCGGAGCCGACGACTACCTGCACGTCTACTCCACCCTCCTGCAGGAAGTGGACCAGCCCGTCATCCTGCACTGGCTTGGCACCATGTTCGATCCCGCACTGGCCGGCTACTGGGGCTCGGACGATGTTTCGGTGGCCACCGAGACCTTCCTCAGCCTGATCCGCGAACACGCGGACAAGGTGGACGGCGTCAAGGTTTCGCTGCTGGATGCCTCACATGAGGTCGCCCTGCGCGCCAATCTCCCGGAAGGCGTCCGCCTCTACACCGGCGATGACTTCAACTACCCGGAATTGATCGACGGCGACGAGACGCACCACTCGGACGCTCTCCTGGGCATCTTCGCGGCCATCTACCCTGCCGCTTCTGTCGCCTTGCAGAAGTACGACGCCGGCCACGGCGCCGAAGGGCGCGCCATCCTGGATTCCACCCGCGAGCTGGGCAAGCACATCTTCAGTGCACCGACGTTCTACTACAAGACCGGCATTGCGTTCATGTCCTGGCTCAACGGCAAGCAGCCCGGCTTCCAGATGGTGGGCGGCCTGCACTCCGGCCGTTCCGTGCTGCACCTGGCCAAGACATTCGAGCTGGCCGACCAGGCGGGCCTGCTGAAGGATCCGTCGCTGGCGGCCTTCCGGATGTCCGACTACCTGCGCATCAACGGGGTGGGCGCATGAGCGCGGACTTCTCGCGCCTGTCGGACTTTTCAAGGCTGTCATTGAACAGTGCCACCACCAAGAAATGGACGCTGGCCGAAGCCGTGGATGGTTGCGCCCGCGCCGGCATCCCTGCCATCGGCCCGTGGCGCGACCGCGTGGCCGAGGCCGGGTTGGACAAAGCCGCCAAGCTGATCAAGGACGCCGGACTCCGCGTCTCCTCCTTGTGCCGTGGCGGGTTCCTGACGGCAGCTGACGCCGAGGGACAAGCCGCGGCGTTGGCCGACAACTTCGAGGCCGTCCGTGAGGCTGTCGCCTTGGACACCCAGGAGCTGTTCCTGGTGGTGGGCGGGCTTGCTCCGGGCGAAAAGGACGTGGTGGCTGCACGACAGCGCGTGGCCGACCGCCTCGAGGAACTGGTCCCGTTCGCTTCGGAGAACGGTGTCCGCTTGGTCCTCGAGCCGCTGCACCCGATGTATGCGGCAGACCGTGCGCTGATCTCAACGCTTGGCCAGGCACTCGATCTCGCCGCTCCGTACGACGCGAAGGCCGTCGGCGTCGCCGTCGACACCTTCCACGTGTGGTGGGATCCGGAACTGAAGGCGCAGATCGAACGCGCCGGCCGCGAGAGCCGCATCGCTTCCTACCAGGTCTGCGATTTCAACCTGCCGATCGCTGCGGACGCGCTGCTCTCCCGCGGCATGATGGGCGACGGCGTCATCGACTTCGAGACCATCGGCACCTGGGTGCGGGATGCCGGATACACGGGCGACATCGAGGTTGAAATCTTCAACCAGGACATCTGGGACGCCGACGGCGACTCGGTCCTGGAAACCATGAAGCAGCGCTACGCGGAGCTCGTCCTTCCGTACGCCTGAAACTTGTGATCCGTCCGGCTGGGAATCCCGGACGGATCACATCCAAAACAGCGGGTCCCTGCCAAGGTCACGGCAGGGACCCGCTTTTTCGTCCGCGCTTGAGGCCATGGCCGGCCGGGCGAGGGGCCGCGAACAGGCCCGGCGCCGCCCCTAGGGTGAGTGCCGTCGTCGTGCTTTGTGGCGTGGCTGGCAGCTGGGGGGTGCGGCCACCACCCACATTGGCTTCAGCCATCGGTGACATGCCGCATTTTGCGAGTGTCGCGGCGGCTTCGGGTTGCAAAGAAGGTGGTGACGGCACGTCTTGTGTCCCGGATGAGTCGTCCACCGGGCAGGTGAGGGAAGTGGTACACGGCCGAAACATTGCGTCGATGTGCGGAAACATTCGCCTTCTACGCTGGTTTCACGCGGACAACGAGGTCCGGAATCCATTGAAAGGACACCACAATGTTGCTTTTGAAGACCCTCAACTTTTTCCTCGACGCGGTCCCCGGCGGCCCGACCGGTGGGCCCTGCGACGAACACAAAGCTGCCAACAACTTCACCAACGAGCGACTGTCCTCCAGCGCCTGGGAAGGCTGGTGGCACGACGCCGATCAGGGCTTCCCGGGCGACGCGTGAGCCTGGAAGAAACTGCTAGGCGGGTTGCGACGGGAGGCGGATCTGGGCGCCGGGAACGCCGATCAAGGTGACCGTGCCGCCGTCGTGATCCTGAAGGTCCAGCCGGATGCTGAGCGAATCCTGGTCCCGCGCTGCGGATGTCACGCTGAACACCTCGCCGCGAATCTCCACTGAATCACCGTTCTTGACCGACTTCAGCTTCTTATACTTTCCGCTCATTCTTGTCATCACCTTGGCTCTCGCGGAGTTCGATGCCGCGCTGGATATCTTCTTCCTCCTGTTTCTGTGCCTTGTCACTGCGTTTCGTGTCGCGGGGAGGCAATTGCAAGCTCTTTTCGGCTTCGATGCCCGCCTGCAGTTGGCGGCCCCTTTCCATTTCGGCGTCGAACTCGGCACCGAACAGCAGGGACATGTTGAGGATCCAGAGCCAGAGCAGCATGATGATGACGCCGGCCAGTGCCCCGTAGGTCTTGTTGTAGTTGCTGAAGTTGGCCACATAGAAGCCGAAGCCAAGGGACGCGAGGGCGAAGATCACCAAGGCGATCAAGGAACCCAGGCTCATCCAGCGGAATTTGGGCTGCTTCACATTGGGGGTGAAGTAGTAGAGCACGGCGATGATCACCACAACCAGTGCGATCAGCACTGGCCACTTTGCGATGTTCCATACCGTGAGGAAGGCCCCGGACATGCCGATGGCACCGCCCACAGCCTCTGCTACAGGGCCGCTCAGGACCAACATCGCAGCGGCCAGGCCAGCACCCAGCACTGCCACGACCGTGACGGCGAGCATGGTTCCCCGCAGCTTAATGAAGCCGCGTCCTTCATCTACTTCGTAGACCCGGTTCATTGCTCTTCCAAAAGCCGTGGTGTACCCCGAAGCGGACCACAAGCCCACGACGATGCCGAAGACCAGGACCAAACCTGCCGAGTTGGACCTAGTCAGATCTTCGATTGGCTGCCGCATCGCGTCCACACCGGGTCCGGGGGCAAACTTCTGGACAATATCCAGGAGGGCGGAAGTGGTCTTGCCCGCGTCCCCGAAGATACCCAGGAGCGATACCAATGCGAGCAGGGCCGGGAAGAGGGACAGGACGGCGTAATAGGTCAGCCCGGCGGCGGCATCCGGACACTGGTCCTTGTTGAACTCGCGCAAAGTACGTTTGAGGATGTACATCCACGTGGGTTTGACCAGGTCATCGGGGCTATCGGGCTTGCGGGAATCATCGGGGGCAGGAGCCGTGGCGGCCTTGGCGGTGCTGGTGTGTGCTGATTTGTTCGTACTCATGAGGCACCTGTTCGTGGGGATCGAAAACGCGAACAACTGACCCATCAATACTAAGCATACTGATGATTATTCGGGAAGCCTCACGTGGCCAACTTTCCCGCAAGGATCAATTCAAAGGGCGATTCGATGACCGAACGGATCACCTGGCCCGCCGCACCCAGGAGGGTCCCGGAGTGCTTCAAACCCGAAACGCGAAGGTCATCCGACTGCAGCAACCCCGGGGCATGCCGGTTCAGCCCCTCCAGCACGGCCGGCTTGAGCCAGTCGCCCAACTCCGCGAAATGACCGCCCAGGACAACAGCTTCAAGGTCCATCAGCCTGGCCGACGAGGCGAGCGCTACACCCAAGTAACGCCCGGCGTCGTGAACCGCTTTGCATGCCCCGGGCTCCTTGGACTCCAGCGCTGCCACCAGTCCCGCCATCCGCTCCGACAAGGACCCCTCCGGAATCCGCGCCGCCTGGAAGATGGCTTCCTGTCCGGCGAAGGTCTCCAGGCACCCCGCGCCACCACACGAACACGGCGGGCCATCGGGATGCACCACCACATGACCCAGCTCCCCGGCAGATCCACCCGGCCCCATGAACAGTTCCGAGCCGATGATCACGCCACCACCCACACCAACTTCGCCCGAGACGTACAGGAAGTCGGCCTGCCCACCGCCGCCGTACCAGAGCTCCCCCAGCGCGGCACTGTTGGCCTCATTGGAGAGCCGGACTCCCAGCGGTGCACCCTCCAACAGAGCGCCCGGGTCCAGGAATTCCTGCTCCCAATGGAGGTTGGGAGCAGAAATGACCAGGTTGTGGCGCTCGTCAACCAGCCCAGGGACCGCCAGCCCCCCGCCCAGGATGTCGATGCCCTCTTTGCTCGCAGCTGCCGCGGCTTCCGCCGCGAGCGCACTCAGCCGGGCCATGACAGCGTCCGGCGCGAGTCCCCTGTTATGCGATTCGATCGCTGAGGTGAATCGCAGCGCTCCGCCGAGGTCTACCAGGCCAACAGCCAGATAATCCACGTTGATTTCCATGCCGACCACGCCGCGGCGGGTGTTCAGCTCCAGGCCCTGGCCGGGACGGCCCCGCTCTCCATCGCGGTACAGGCCCACCTCGGAAACCAGGCCCGAATACACAAGGTCCGCAACGAGGCTGGAAACTGCGGCTTTGGTGAGTCCCGTACCTGCAGCCAATTGCGCCCTGCTGGGCTTGGAGTCCCCGGTCTTGGCGATCGAGTCGAGGACAAGCGACAGATTACGACGGCGGACGTCGCCAACGCGGCCCGGCGCGGCTTGCTCATTCACTGACATGGACCATCCTCGCGGCTTGGAAGATTTTCTTGCTGCTTTCCATTGACCATGATCCATTATGGCCCATATAGTTCAGATTGAAAACTAATTGAGGTGCTTCCCTTCCGCGCCTCAGGACGCACTTTGCAAAGGAGCAACAATGACCCCGCAGCCCACCCCCCAGGACCGTTTCACCTTTGGCCTCTGGACCGTCGGATGGACCGGCGCGGATCCCTTCGGCGTTGCGACCCGCGCCGCCCTTGACCCAGTGGAAGCCGTGCACAAGTTGAGTGAGCTCGGCGCCTACGGCATCACCTTCCACGACAATGACCTGGTTCCCTTCGACGCCTCCGCTTCAGAGCGGGACCTGATCCTGAAGAACTTCAAGGCAGCACTTGCCGAAACAGGACTCAAGGTCCCCATGGTCACCACCAACCTGTTCAGCCACCCCGTTTTCAAGGACGGCGGCTTCACCTCCAACGACCGCTCCATCCGCCGCTTCGCCCTGAGCAAGGTGCTCCGGAACATCGACCTGGCGGCCGAGCTTGGCGCCGAAACGTTCGTCATGTGGGGCGGCCGGGAAGGCAGCGAGTACGACGGTTCCAAGGACCTCTCCGCGGCGCTGGACCGCATGAAGGAGGGCGTTGACACCGCCGCCGGCTACATCAAGGAGAAGGGCTACGGCCTGCGCATCGCCTTGGAGCCCAAGCCGAACGAACCCCGTGGTGACATCTTCCTTCCCACCGTCGGCCACGGCCTCGCGTTCATTGCCCAACTGGAGCATGGCGACATCGTTGGCTTGAACCCGGAGACGGGCCACGAGCAGATGGCCGGTTTGAACTTCACCCATGGCATCGCCCAGGCGCTGTGGGCGGGAAAGCTGTTCCACATCGACCTCAACGGCCAGCGCGGCATCAAGTACGACCAAGACCTGGTGTTCGGCCATGGCGACCTCACCAGCGCTTTCTTCACCGTGGACCTCCTGGAGAACGGCTTCCCGAACGGCGGACCCAAGTACGATGGCCCCCGCCACTTCGACTACAAGCCCTCGCGCACCGATGGCTACGACGGCGTCTGGGAATCCGCCAAGGCGAACATGGCAATGTACCTGCTCCTGAAGGAACGCGCCCTCGCGTTCCGCGCCGATCCCGAAGTCCAGGAAGCGCTGGCCACCTCGGGCGTGTTCGAGCTCGGCGAGACCACCCTGGCAGCGGGTGAAACCACTGCGGACCTGCTTGCCGACTCCAGCGCGTTCGAGAGCTTCGACGCCGATAAGGCCGCCGAACGCTCCTTCGCCTTCGTTCGGCTGAACCAGCTGGCCATCGAGCACCTCCTCGGCGCCCGCTAAACCAACACCACAACAGCCCGCCGCCGGGTCCGGACATTTATTCGCCGGACCCGGCGACTGCACCCCGAAGGAAGAGTTCCATGCCCCTCGTCGCCGGGATCGACAGCTCCACCCAGTCCTGCAAGGTAGTCATCCGTGACTCCGAAACCGGCGCCCTGGTACGCCAGGGACGCGCCTCCCACCCCCAGGGTACGGAGGTGCATCCGGACCATTGGTGGACAGCACTGCAGGAGGCCATCGCCGAGGCGGGCGGATTGGACGACGTCGAGGCCCTGGCTGTTGGCGGACAGCAGCACGGCATGGTGTGCCTCGACGAGTCCGGGGACGTGGTGCGGCCGGCCCTGTTGTGGAACGACACACGTTCGGCGCGTGATGCCGAGGAACTGATCACTGAGGCCGGCAACGGAGATTCCTCGGGGGGCGCGGCACACTGGGCCTCGCTCACGGGCACGGTGCCCGTGGCTTCGCTCACGGCCACCAAGCTTCGCTGGCTCGCCCGGAACGAGCCCGCAAACGCCCGTCGCGTTGCGGCTGTCTGCCTGCCACACGACTGGTTGTCCTGGCGGCTGGCAGGCCACGGCCCCGGGACGGGCCCAGCTTCTCTGGAGCAGCTGCGCACCGACCGCTCCGATGCCTCGGGCACCGGATACTACGCGGCGGAACAGGACACGTACCTGCCGGAGGTACTCAACAGCACCCTCGGCCACGTACCCGTCCTGCCCATCGTGGTGGGTCCATTGGAAGTGGCGGGCAAGACTCCCTCGGGAGCCCTCATTGGACCCGGAGCCGGCGACAATGCCGCGGCGGGACTGGGCGTCAGCGCCGCCGTCGGGGATGTAGTTGTATCGATCGGCACGTCGGGAACCGTCTTCGCAGTCTCAGCGACTCCGGCAAAGGATGCGAGCGGACTCGTTGCCGGGTTCGCTGACGCCACCGGACACTATCTGCCACTGGCTTGCACCCTCAACGCCACACGGATCTTTGACACCACGGCTGCCCTTCTCGGCGTGAACCTCACCGAGCTGGGTTCCTTGGCAATCAGCGCACCCGAGGGAGCCGAGGGCCTGACCCTTGTCCCCTACTTCGAAGGCGAACGGACACCCAACCTTCCCGACGCCACGGGTTCGCTCCACGGGATCACGGTCTCCAACTACACCCCCGCAAACGTAGCACGCGCCGCCGTCGAGGGCGTGGTTTGTTCCCTGGCCGACGGCTTGGCGGCCCTGCAGGCGCAAGGCGTGGAGGCCCGCCGGATCATTCTGGTGGGCGGCGGCGCCCAATCGGAAGCAGTGCAACGGGTGGCCGCAGCCGCGTTTGGCGTGCCGGTGTTCGTCCCCGAACCCGGAGAGTACGTAGCGGACGGCGCGGCACGCCAGGCAGCAGGCGTACTCACCGGCTCCCTGCCCGAGTGGCGCCTTGAAGGAAGCAACCTGGCCACCCCCGCTGGAGGAGCGGTTCCGGAGTTCTTGGCCAGATATCGCCGCTACGCCGCAAAAGCAGCCATCGGCTGATCTCCGGCACCGGTGCTCTATCGTGACAGGGTGAGCACCGAACATTCCGCCCCCAACCGTCCGCCCGTCATGGAAGACGTTGCGCGCGTGGCAGGCGTGTCCCACCAGACCGTTTCACGCGTACTGAACAACCACCCCAACGTGAGCGCGAAAACCCGGGAGCGCGTGGAGCAGGCGATCACCGAACTCGGGTATCGGCGCAACACCGCGGCCCGAAGCCTGGTGACCCGCAGGTCCCAGACCATTGGTGTGCTCGGCAGTGAATTGGCCCAGTACGGCCCATCGCATACGCTCCTGGGTCTCCAGCAGGCTGCCCGTGATGCCGGCTACTTTGTCAGCGTCGCAGGACTGCGGGACGTCACGCCGGAGACGATTAAGGACGCCATTGCGCACTTCATGGACCAGGGCGTGGACGGCATCGTGGTGACGGTACCGCACCCCGGAACCTTCGAGGTCCTCAAGGACATCACCACCCACATACCGCTGGTGGCCGTCGGGGCCATCGGAGACAAACAGCTGAGCGGCGCAACCGTGGACCAGCAAGAAGGATCCCGACTGGTGGTGGAGCACCTCACCAAACTTGGCCATGAACGCATAGGGCATTTGTCCGGACCCGCCGACTGGATCGACGCGGCAGCACGCATCGACGGTTGGCGGGACGCTGTTGCCGAGGCGGGTTTGGACGCCTCGGTGTTAATCGAGGGCGATTGGAGCGCTGAATGCGGCTATCGCGAGGGTTTGAAGATCGCAGCCGAGCGATCCGTGACGGCGTTGTTTGTGGCCAACGACCAAATGGCCCTGGGCGTTCTTCGGGCCTTTCATGAGGCGGGGGTGCAGGTTCCCGAAGACATCAGCATTGTGGGCTTCGACGATCAACCGGAGTCGGCCTACTTCATCCCGCCGCTGACCACCGTGGCCCAGGACTTCGAGGAATTGGGGCAGCGCTGCATCGGACTACTCTTGGACCGCCTTGAAACGGGCGAACCCGGCGCGCCGGTTACGGTCAAACCCCGCATGGTCATCCGCGACACCACGGCCGCCCCACCCATGTAAGTCGCAGCAGAAGCCGTTTGAAGCCTTCAAAACGGCATCTGCTGCGCCCCAGTTGGGGGCTGGTGTCTTGACATTCATTTTGTTAGCGCTAACAATTGCATCAGCAGCTTGATCCGCCCCTTCACCCGACCCCGGCAATGAGGCCTTGGCCAGCCGGATGGAGACCGCAAATGAACACCTCAGAGAACCGTCCACTGGACCAGCAATTCGTCATAGGCGTGGACTACGGCACTCTGTCCGGCCGCGCCGTCGTCGTGCGTGTTTCGGACGGCAAGGAACTTGGCAGCGGCGTGTTCGAGTACCCGCATGCGGTTGTCTCGGAAAGCCTTCCCGGCACCGGCCAACGGCTGCCGGCGGACTGGGCCCTGCAGGTACCCAACGACTACCGCGACGTCCTGCGCAACGCCGTACCAGACGCCGTCGCGCACGCCGGTATAGACCCAAAGAACGTGGTGGGTATCGCTACCGATTTCACCGCGTGCACCATGGTCCCGACGACGGCGGACGGCACGCCCCTGAACGAACTGGAACGCTTCGCGGACCGGCCCCACGCCTTCGTGAAGCTCTGGCGCCACCATGCCGCGCAGCCGCAGGCCGACCGCATCAACCAGCTCGCCGAAGAACGCGGCGAGGCCTGGCTTCCCCGCTACGGTGGCCTGATCTCCTCCGAATGGGAATTTGCCAAGGGCCTGCAGCTGCTCGAGGAAGACCCCGAGGTCTACGCTGCGATGGATCACTGGCTAGAAGCGGCGGACTGGATCGTGTGGCAGCTTTGCGGTACGTACGTGCGGAACGCGTGCACGGCCGGCTACAAGGGCATCTTCCAGGACGGCAAATACCCGTCCGAGGATTTCCTGGAAGCACTGAACCCTGATTTCAAGAGTTTCGTAACGGAAAAGCTGGAGCACACCATCGGTCGTCTAGGCGACGCCGCCGGGTACCTTACCGAAGAAGCGGCCGAATGGACGGGACTCCCCGCCGGCATCGCGGTGGCTGTTGGCAACGTGGATGCGCATGTCACCGCCCCTGCGGCTAACGCCGTGGAGCCCGGCCAGCTCGTGGCGATCATGGGCACCTCCACCTGCCATGTGATGAACGGCGATGTCCTACGCGAAGTCCCGGGCATGTGCGGTGTGGTGGACGGCGGCATCGTGGACGGGCTATGGGGTTACGAAGCCGGACAGTCAGGCGTGGGCGACATCTTCGGCTGGTTCACCAAGAACGGCGTTCCCCCGGAGTACCACCAGGCCGCCTCCGAAAAAGGCGTGACAGTCCACGAGTACCTGACCGAGCTCGCCTCACAGCAGGAAATCGGTGAGCACGGGCTGATCGCCTTGGATTGGCATTCGGGCAACCGCTCGGTGCTGGTGGACCACGAACTGTCCGGAGTGGTTGTGGGCCAGACGTTGGCCACCAAGCCGGAGGACATCTACCGGGCGCTGCTTGAAGCCACGGCCTTTGGCACCCGGACCATCGTGGACGCCTTCCGCGATTCGGGTGTTCCGGTGAAGGAATTCATCGTTGCCGGTGGCCTGCTGAAGAACAAGCTCATGATGCAGATCTACGCCGACGCGACCGGGCTGCAGCTTTCCACGATCGGCTCCGAACAGGGCCCAGCCCTCGGCTCGGCAATCCACGCCGCAGTCGCCGCCGGAGTATATAAGGACATTCGGGAAGCCTCAGCTGCCATGGCCGCCGCCCCCGGTGCCGTCTACACCCCCATTCCCGAAAACGTCGCAGCCTACGAGGCGCTCTTCCAGGAATACAAGACCCTGCACGACTACTTCGGCCGTGGCGCCAACGAGGTCATGCACCGCCTCAAGTCACTCCAGCGGGCGGCAAGGGACAAGCAGCTGGCGGCGGCAGCAACGCCGTCGGACGCTGCACCACAAGCCTCAAACGCCCCGGCGACCCACACCATGGAAGGAGCCACGGCATGAGCGCCCTGCTGGAAACCATCGCGCAGGTTCGCAAGGACGTCTGCGAACTGCATTCGGAACTGACCCGCTACGGTCTGGTGGTGTGGACCGCCGGCAACGTTTCTGGGCGGATCCCCGGCCATGAGTTGATGGTCATCAAGCCCTCCGGTGTCTCCTATGACGAGCTGACGCCTGACCTCATGGTGGTGACCGACCTTTACGGAGTCCCTGTCAGCAGCATCACCACGGAGGTCGGCGAAACAGTCCAGTGGGAGAACCCCAATCTCTCCCCCTCCTCGGACACCGCGGCCCACGCCTACGTGTACCGGCACATGCCCGAAGTAGGCGGAGTGGTCCACACGCACTCTACGTATGCCACCGCGTGGGCGGCCCGCGGCGAGGAAATCCCGTGCGTGCTGACCATGATGGGCGACGAGTTCGGCGGGCCCATCCCGGTGGGGCCGTTCGCGTTGATCGGTGACGACTCGATCGGCCACGGGATCGTGGAGACGCTCAAGAACTCCCACTCCCCCGCGGTGCTCATGCAGAGCCACGGTCCGTTCACCATCGGCAAGGACGCCCGCGCCGCAGTCAAGGCCGCGGTGATGTGCGAGGAAGTGGCCAAAACGGTCCACGTGTCCCGCCAACTCGGCGAGCCCTTGCCGATCGACGACGCCAAGATCGCGTCCCTCTTCGACCGCTACCAGAACGTCTACGGCCGCTGAACGCGGACCCAGCACGGCCACACCCCAAACTTCAGGAGCCCGACATGCCTTCCGCCAACACCACGTCCCTTGACCACTACGAGGTCTGGTTCCTCACCGGCAGCCAGCACCTCTACGGCGAGGACGTCCTCAAGCAGGTCGCCGCACAATCGCAGGAAATCGCCGAAACCCTCAACGCCAGCGTTCCGGTCAAGCTCGTCTGGAAGCCCGTCCTCACCGATTCGGAGGCCATCCGCCGCACCGCGTTGGAAGCCAACTCGAACGATTCCGTGATCGGCGTGACCGCGTGGATGCACACGTTCAGCCCGGCCAAGATGTGGATCCAGGGTTTGGACGCGCTCCGCAAGCCGCTCCTTCACCTGCACACACAGGCCAACCGCGACCTTCCCTGGGCTGACATCGACTTCGATTTCATGAACCTGAACCAGGCAGCGCACGGCGACCGGGAATTCGGGTACATCCAGTCCCGCCTCGGCGTGCCGCGGAAGACCGTCGTCGGGCATGTCTCCAACCCGGAGGTCGCCCGCCAGGTGGCCGCGTGGCAGCGTGCCTCAGCGGGGTGGTCCGCGGTCCGGACGCTGAAGTTGACGCGATTTGGTGACAACATGCGCAACGTCGCCGTCACCGAGGGCGACAAGACCGAGGCCGAGCTCCGCTTCGGCGTCTCGGTGAACACCTGGTCCGTCAACGAACTCGCCGACGCGGTCCACGGGGCGGAAGAGTCCGACGTCGACGCCTTGGTTGCCGAGTACGAACGCCTTTACGAGGTGGTTGACGAGCTGAAAGCAGGCGGTGCCCGCCACGAATCCCTCCGCTACAGCGCAAGGATCGAACTGGGCCTGAGGAGCTTTTTGGAAGCGAACGGCTCGGCAGCGTTCACCACGTCCTTCGAGGACCTGGGCGAACTCCGCCAACTGCCCGGCATGGCCGTGCAGCGTCTCATGGCCGACGGCTACGGCTTCGGCGCCGAGGGCGACTGGAAGACCGCCATCCTGGTCCGCGCGGCCAAGGTCATGGGCTCCGGACTGGCCGGCGGGGCGTCACTCATGGAGGACTACACCTATCACCTGGAACCCGGGAGCGAGAAGATCCTGGGCGCCCACATGCTCGAGGTCTGCCCGTCACTTACCGCCAGGAAGCCGCGCGTCGAAATCCACCCGCTGGGCATCGGCGGCAAGGAAGACCCCGTCCGCATGGTGTTCGATACCGACGCCGGCCCGGGGGTCGTCGTCGCGCTGTCCGATATGCGCGACCGGTTCCGTTTGGTCGCGAACGTCGTTGACGTCGTCGACCTCGACCAACCGCTCCCGAACCTGCCCGTTGCACGCGCGCTCTGGGAGCCAAAGCCCGACTTCGCGACTTCCGCCGCCGCGTGGCTCACCGCCGGTGCGGCACACCACACGGTATTGTCCACGCAGGTGGGCCTGGACGTGTTCGAGGACTTCGCCGAGATCGCCCGCACCGAACTGCTCACCATCGACGAAGGCACCACCATCAAAACGTTCAAGAAAGAACTCGCCTGGAACGCCGCCTACTACAAACTTGCGGGCGGGCTGTGAGTGCTGAATTCACGCTGACAGCGGGTGGGTACGTGGCTGTTGTCACCGCCCACGCCGCCGCGCTGCGTGTCCTGCAGTTCGAGGGGCGCGATCTCGTGGTGCCGTTCGCCGAAGGCGGCCCCATCCCGGACTACCGAGGCATCATCGCGGCGCCGTGGCCCAACCGGATAGCGGACGGCAAATACACGTTCGACGACGTGCAGCACCAGTTGCCCATCAACGAACCGGAGCGGACTACGGCCCTGCACGGGCTCGCCTTCCCCCTCGACTGGACCATGAAGGAGCACGACGCCGGTTCGGTCACCTTGACGTGCGCAGTGGGGCCTACGGAGGGCTACCCGTTCGTGCTGGAAGTCTCGGCTCGGTACGTGTTGGATGACGCCGGGCTGCATGCCTTCGTCACGGCCGTGAACGCGGCCGACGTCCCCGCGCCCTACGGCGTGTGTCCGCATCCGTATCTTGTGGCCGGACCCTCGCCCCTGGATGAGTGGATCCTTGACGCTCCCGTCGCGACGTTCCTCGAAGTCACTCCGGACCGGCTTCTTCCCGTTCGGTTGGCGCCTGTTGAAGGACACGAGTTCGACTTCCGCTCACCGCGCGCGATCGGCGCCACCGAAATCGACCACGCCTTCACGGACGTGGCGTTCGACGGCGGGATGGCGCGGCTGTCGGTGCGCGACCCGGCGTGCACCGGCGTCGGAATGTCCTGGGACGAAAGCTGCACCTGGCTGCAGATCCACACGGCAGACAAGCCGGCACCCATCCCGAGCCGGATCGGTCTGGCAGTGGAACCGATGACCTGCCCACCCGATGCCTTCAACAGCGGAACGGACCTCGTCCGGCTGGAACCCGGCGCCAGCCACACGGCGTCGTGGAGCATCTACGCCCTCTAACGCCCCGCACACCCAACCGGGGGACAGCACACGTCCTACTGAGCACTCAGTGGAGCAGGAGCTGTCCCCTACTTGGGTTGGTTAGCCGTCTTTCACGGCGTCACGAAATAGGGGTGTGGGTCACAGAAGGTTGACGGGCGCTGATTCTCAGTGGACGTCTCACAGACCCAGACCAAAGGAATAACTTTGAAGTCTTCACGCCCTCGCTGGAAGGCAGCATCCATCATCGTGACGACAGTCGTCACCGTTACTTGCTTGTTTGTTCTTGGGTTTGCCTTCGTTGCGGCTTCCACCGATGCACGGGAGGCAACCGGAAATCAAGTGTTCGCCCAATCATTATTCGGCCTCCCTCTTTTGGAAGGATTCCGCCTCAATGGGAAGTTTGGCATTCACATGAAACCCGGTGCGATTGTCTTTCTTGCCATCCCGATCTTCGTCTGGGCTCTCACGCGTGTACCGGCATTGAAGACGTTTGTTTATCGTAACGGCCAAACTGACTGGCAGTAGCGGTTGTTCTGAGGCCTTCGAATCATGCGGTGATCGCAACACCTGATTATTGAAGGGTGTCGATTGCCGTGGTGAAGTTCTCGAGTCGTTTGGTTTCTGAGGTTGTTCAGGGGTTCTGGCAACAGGTAGCGGACGGTTCCCGCTTTGAAGAAGCGGGAGAGTTCGTCGGATGGTCCGTAACGACCGTGCGG
>NZ_JBIRZS010000019.1:0-87552 GCF_044391085.1 Paenarthrobacter sp. NPDC018779
CCCGGAAGGCCAGAGCCCGCCAGAGCCCTGGCGAGCCACCCCGCATACTTTCCCGGCCCCACGGCGCGCCAGCGGCGCTCACACGCTGGGTCGCACTTGGGGTCGTTCCCAGCGCTGGGAACGACCCTAACTGCGACCCAGTTGGGGCTGCTAGCCGAGGCCCACGGCTTTGCCGAACAGGCTGAACCCGACGAACGCCACGATGTCCAGGAGCGCGTGCGCTATCACCAGTGGCATCACCCGTTTGGTCTTTGTGTAGAGCCAGGCGAACACGAGGCCCATCACCACATTGCCGATGAAGGGCCCGAAGCCCTGGTACAGGTGGTAGCTCCCCCGCAGGACTGCGCTGACGATGATCGCCACCGGCGTGCTCCAGCCGAACTTGCCGAACCGGTCCAGCAAGTAGCCCACCACGATCACTTCCTCGACGATCGCGTGGCGTATGGCCGAAAGGATGAGCACCGGAACGGTCCACCAGTAGGCGTCCAATCCACTGGGCACGATTGCCGTGGTAATGCCCAGCGCCCGCCCCACTGCGTACAGGCCCAGGGACGGTATGCCGATCGCGGCGGCGAGGCCCAGGCCTTGGAGCGCGTCCTTGCCGGGCCGGGCGAAATTGAAGCCCAGGCGGGCGAACGCCGACCCGCCCCCTGATCCACCACTGACGTGCAGGGACAGGAAGTAGAACACCAGGACTACCGGCACCAGGGCGAACAGGATGTCCAGCAACTGGTACGTGAGGTCGAAGTATTCACGCGTGCTTTGGGACCTGTTGAGGGTGGACGTAGCCTCCGACAAGGGGGCGCGGGTCAGTTTGTCCAGGAGCTGCACCACCGAATAGACGGCGGACTGGCCCAGTGACAGGCCCAGCACAATGAGGACTTCTGCGCGCAGGCGACGGCGGGAGGCTAGGAGCATGTTCCTATCTTGCCCGTAGTTCCTGCCACTTTGCCGGGAAGGCCAGCCCTATGCTTGGTGGGATGAGCGCCCCCGGCAGAATCTTCATGATCAGGCATGGCCAGTCCGCCGCCAATGCGGATACGTCCATCTACAACCGCGTGCCCGACTACCGGATCCCGCTGACGGCCAGGGGAGTGGAAGAGGCCCGGATCGCCGGGGAGAAGCTTCGCCGCAGACTCAACGGTGAGCAGGTCTGCGTCTACGTTTCCCCTTACTTGCGCGCCTACCAGACCCTGGAAGCACTGAACCTTGGTCCGCTGGTGGAACGCGTCATCGAGGAACCCCGGCTCCGTGAACAGGACTGGGCAAACTTCCAGATCGCCGGGGACATTGAGCATGCGGTGGTTCCACTGGACCGTGGAGTACTTCGAATCCTTGAACAATCCCGGGAATGCCGAATTGCGGACGCTGATCAGGACAGACGACGAGCTGTACGTCCTGGATGAGCCCTTCAGCCAGTGGGTGCCACGGAACGTGGACGACTCCGTACTGGACGCTCCCCCGATGCGGTTCTGAGGCCTACGCCGTGACCCCCGCCGGAGCCACGATCACTTCGGTGCCCTTGGATTCAAAGGCGGCCCGGTGCTCCGGCGAAATCCCGGAATCGGTAATGAGGTGCCGGAATTCGTAGCCGGCCATCGCAGCAAAGGAGCGGCGGCCCACTTTGGAGGAATCGGCGACCACGTAGGACTCGGTGGCCCGCCGCGCCATGACGGTGTTCACCATGGCTTCGCCCTCATCGGTGATAGTGGGGCCGAGGTCGGGGTCCACGCCGTTGACGCCGATGAACGCAATGTCCAGCGCCACCTTCTGCATGATGACGTCCGTGTACGGGCCCACAAGCTCGTAGGAACGGGGATTCAGGATGCCACCGGTGACCATGATCTTGATGTTCGGACGCACCGCAAGCTGTGAGGCGATGTTGATGGCGTTGGTGACCACCGTGAGCGTGGGCCGGTTGGACGGCGCGTTGAGGTCCTCGCGGGTGGATAGCAATTGTGCCAGCGCTGTGTTCGTGGTTCCTCCGCTGAGGCCGATCACCGCTCCGGGGCGGATCAACGCGGACGCCGCCAACGCGATGTCCTGTTTGGCTTCTGCATGGTCGTCACGGTTGTAGCGGCCCGGGAGATCGTAGGCCACGGATCCCGTGGTGGCGCCACCGCGGGTCCGGCTGAGCAGGCGCTGCTTGGCGAGGCTGTCCAGGTCGCGCCTGGCCGTTGCGGGAGACACGCCAAGCCGCGTCACGATGTCCTCGACTTCCACATGGCCGGATTCGGCCAGGAGGTCCAGGATGGCGGTCAGCCGATCGGTGCGGGTCATGACGAGCCTTTCGCGTCGGTCCAGCTATTTCGCTTTGGCGAACAGCGTCAGCATACGTGCAGATTCCAGCACGAGGGCGTCCCGGCCGGCCTTGAGGTACTTCCGGGAATCCACCACTGCAGGGTAGGCATCGAGGTACTCACGGACTGCGCGGGTGAAGAACCCGTTCAAATGTGTGGATACGTTGATTTTAGTCATACCCGCCCCGATCGCAGCTACGAGCATCCCGTCTGTGACGCCGGAGGAACCGTGGAGGACCAGTGGTTTTTCCACCGCGGATTTCAGCCGGGTGATGAGGTGGAGGTCCAGTTCGGCATTGCGTTCGGTCATGGCGTGGGACGACCCAACGGCAACGGCGAGCGCGTCCACCCCGGTTGCTTCCACGAAGGCAGCAGCCTCCCCCGGGTCCGTCCGGACGCCCGGCGCGTGTGCCCCGTCTTTGCCGCCAACCTTGCCGAGTTCGGCTTCCATATAGACGCCGTGGTCGTGGGCGTAGCGGGCTACCCGCCGCGTAACTTCCACGTTCCAGTCGTAAGGCAAGTGGGCGCCGTCGTACATGACGGAGCCGAAACCGAGGTCCACGGCTGCGAGTGCGAGGTCTTCGGACTCGGCGTGGTCCAGGTGGACGGCGACCGGAACGTTGGCGTCCCGGGCAATCGCAAGGGTGGCCAGGCCGATCGGTTCGAGCCCCCCATGGTACTTGGCACAGTTCTCCGAGATCTGCAGGATCAGGGGCACGCCGGCGGCTTCGGCACCGGCTACGAGGCCCTCGGCTGTTTCCACGTGGATCACGTTGAACGCGCCCTGGCCAGTGCCGTTGGCCGCGGCCTTCTCCATGAGTTCCCGCGTGTTGACCAGGGTCACCGGGTCTCCTTCCATGTCACGATCAGTTGTTCTTCGAGTTCCTTGTAGCGCGGGGAAATTTCGCCTGCAGCCGGCATGAGCACTGCCGCTGCGGACCAGGCGGTGGCGCGCCGGAGGATGTCGCGTGGCTCGGTGATGCCTTCGGCGAGGGCGACGGCGGCAGCCGCCACACCGGCGTCGCCCGCCCCTGTAGGGTTCCCGCTCAGCGGCGCCGGCAGCCGGGCGCTCCAGTAGCCGCCGGGGGCTGCGTGGTCGAAGGCGAGCATGCCCTCGGCCCCGGCGCTCACCAGCACAGTGCGCGCGCCCAAGGCGATGAGCGAGAGCGCCGCAGCTTCGACGCTTGGCTCCCCCGTGGCCTCGGCGAGTTCGTGGTGGTTCGGTTTCAGCACATCCGCGCCTGCGCGGGCTGCGTCGATGATTGCGGGACCTGACGTATCGATGATGGCCGGGATCCCGGCGTCGTGCGCCAACTGCACCAGCGAGGGATAAAAGTCCGCCGGCGCGCCCGGCGGCAGGCTGCCGGAACCAACCAGCACGCTGGCCCCGCCATGGCCGTCACCGCCGTGGATGGCGTTCACGACGGCGGCAGTCAGCGAGCGCCAATCGTCGGGCAGGAGGGGCTGGCCTTCCTCGTTGAAGATGGAGGTTTCGCCGGAAACGGTGTCCACGAGCGCGATGCTTCGCCTGGTTTCCGCAGCAACATTGACCAGGGTGTGCGGTACGCCGCTGGTCCAGAGCTCCGCCGCGAGCGTTTGCCCGGCGGCGCCGCCCGTGGGGGCTACGGCCAGCACGGGGTGGCCTGTTTGATGGGCCACCCGGGCTACGTTGAGTCCTTTACCACCTGCCCGGCTGAGGGGCGTGGGCACCCGGTGGCTGCCACCCTCGGTGATGCCGTGGACTGTGTAAGTCATGTCGATGGCAGGGTTGGGCGTCACTGTGACGATGCGGTTCATGGCGTGCCTCCCACCATGCTGTGCTCCAACGCGTTCCGTTCCAGGAGGGCACGGGCGTTAAGGGCTGCGCCGAGGAGGCCTGCGTCCTGGCCAAGCTGCGCTTTGAGCAGGCGGGGCCGGCGTTGGAAATCCAAGGTCTGGTCTATTTGGCGACGCAACGGCTCCAGCAGTTCATCCCCCGCTTCGGCCAGGCCGCCCCCAATCACAACGGCCTCGGTGCCAAGGATGTTGACGCACTGGCAGATAGTGAACGCCAGGGCATCCACGGCGTCCTGCCAAATCCGGGCCGCGCGGGGTTCGCCCGCGCGGGCCCGGACCAGCACTTCCCTGGCGCCGTCCACGGGTTCCGGGGATTGCGCGTTGTAGCGCTTGGTGATGGCTCCTGCAGAGCCCACCGCTTCAAGGATGGTGGAGCGGGGTGGTCCTGGGTCCGGATTGGGAACCTGGGCGTGGCCAAGCTCGCCTGCGAAGCCGCCCGCGGTGACGGCTTGGCCGCCCGAGAAGACGGCAGCGGCGATTCCAGTGCCAACCACCATGACCACTACATCGTTGAACTGCCGGGACGCGCCGAAGCGGTGTTCCACGGCCGCGGCGGAGCGGACGTCGTGGTCGAAAGCGACAGGCAGGCCCAGCCGCTTTTCCGCCTCGGCGGTAAAGGGGAAGTCCTTCCAGCCGAGGTTGGCCGAGTACACGCCCACGCCTTCGGTGGAGTCGACGATGCCGGGGACGATGATTCCCGCCGCTTTCGCCGGCACGTCCGAGAACTCGGCCGAGAGTTCGTCCGCGAGGCCCGCCAGCCGGTCCAGGACTGCTTCCGCCGGTCGGGCGGGGTCCAAGGGCGTGGGGACGCGGCGCATGCCCAGCACGTTTCCCTCAGCGTCAACGAGGCCGGCTTTGACATCGGTCCCGCCAACATCGAAGGCCAGGACAGCTGTGGATGCGGTTCCGAGAACCATGGCGGTGGCCTAGGCGGACGCGTCGAGAATGACTGAGCGCGTCAGGTTGCGGGGCAGGTCCGGATTCAGTCCGCGCACGCGGGCGCGCTCCAGGGTGACCTTATGGACCCGGGCGAGTTCGGCGAGCGGGTGCTTGTCCGCGTGGATGTAGAGGGCTCCGGTCACGGCCATGTCCTGGTCCAGGCCTTCGGGCTGGTTTCCGAAGAGCCACGTGACACGGCCGGGGGCCGCGATGGAGATCGGACCATGGCGGTATTCCATGGCCGGGTAGGACTCGGTCCAGCCCTGGACTGCTTCGCGCATCTTGAGCCCGGCTTCGTGGGCCAGGCCAACGGTCCAGCCGGTCCCAAGGAACGTGAATTGCTCGGCGTCCAGGAGTTCCTGTTCCACCGGCGCGGTGACGGCGCTGCGGGCATCGGCGATGGCTGTAGTGAGGTCGATGCCCAGGCTGCTCAGCAGGTACACCAGCGCGGTGGTTGCGAAACGTGTCTGGACCACGGAGCGCTCATCTGCGTAGGGCAATCCGATCACGGCATCGGCGAGGCCCACGATCGGCGAGGCCGTGTCTCCAATGATCGCCACAGTAGGAACGACGCCTTTGAGGGCAGCGAGAATCTCGAGCACTTCGGTGGTGGTACCGGAGCGGGTGATCGCCACGACTGCGTCGTACCGACGCCCTGCGCTGTTGTTGTTCAGGAAGGCCTCGGAGGCAGCGAAAGCATCCGTGACGCCCTTGCCTGCAGATTCGCGGGCCGCGGCGTAGCTTTGGGCCATGAACCAGGAGGTGCCGCAACCAATGACGGCAATCCGCTGGCCATCCGCGGGGAGAAGCTTTTCAGCGCTTGCCTGCTCAATCGCGCGCTGCCAGACGGCGGGCTGTGATTCGAGTTCTTCTTTCATGAAGGCACCCAGGGTGTTGTTGCTCATCGTGTGTTCCACTCCCGCTCAGGCAATGACGTTTTTTGATCTATAGAAACACTAAACGATCATTTTCAATCTCACAAGGATCATGGACGGCGACATCTGAGGACTTTCGCTCATCACGGGCACGGCTTCGATCACGCGATCAATCATGTGAGAACTTGTGCGAAACAACGAATATTCCGTTAACTCTTGTCAACTTCTGTCCGATGCAGCAGGCTTGTCGAGTCCGCAAGAACATGATTGTTACTCGCTCGGAATAATCAAGAAGGAGCAATATGCCCGGCTTGTCATCCCCCAGACGCCTCGCCTCGCTGAGTTTGGCCTGCGTCGTCGCCTCATCGTCACTCGGCTTACTCGCCCTCCCACCCGCCAATGCAGCGCCCCCGGCTGAGGCTTCAAGCCCCGGTAGCGCCACCCTGCGGTCCGGCCAGCTCAGCGTGGAGGTGTCCACCACCTTTCCCCAGGTCCTCAGCTACACCGATGCCGCCAGCAAGGCCTCGCTGGACGGTTCCCGGGCGCGGCTGCACACCGTCACCCTCAACGGCACCGAATACGAGGCCACAGGTTCCTCCACCGCCTCCGGCAAGGACACCATGGACTACGTCCTGACGGTTCCCGAATTCGGCAATGCCTCCATCACGGCACGCCTTTCCGTCAAGAAAAACGTGGTGTCCTTCAACATCACGGGAATCAAGGACTCCCCCGGGCACCAGGTGCGGACACTCCAACTCCCGCGCCTGAACCTCGTATCGGTGGATTCCACGCAACCCGGAGCACAGGTATCCACGGCCAACCTGTCCGTGGACCGGGCCGTGAGCGGCGACGAATTTACCCCCGTCACGGCGTCCACCCCCGTGGACCCAGCGGCGAAAAGCTCGGCCTACGCTCTGGCCAACACCTCCTCGCTGGGCGCAGCACTGGAGTCCAATGCCCTCTACGACACGTCTTCGGGGCCAGGTTCCAAGGATCGCGGACGGTTCTGGCGCCAAGCCGTCTCAGACGGCACCGGAGGGGTTTCCATGGGGATCGCCAGCGGCCAATGGCTCTACCGTGCCGATGGCTCAGACACCACCGAGGAATTGCCGTGGACCAGGGTGGCCATCACCACCGACGCCAACGCCGACGGAAGCGTCGATTGGCAGGACGCAGCAATCGCCATGCGGTCCATCCAGGTCAGCGCCAACAAGGGCGAACAAACCCCGGACAACGTGGTCACCCACATCCCGTTCAACTTCGCATCGCAAGCCACCCATCCGTTCCTGCGCACCCTGGACGACGTCAAACGGATCTCCCTGGCCACGGACGGCCTGGGCCAGGTGGCCATGCTCAAGGGCTACACCAGCGAAGGGCACGACTCCGCGAACACCGACTACGGCAACAACTTCAATACCCGTGCCGGCGGCCTGGAGGACCTGAACAAGTTGGTCAAGGAAGGTAAGGACTGGAACGCAAGCTTCGGAGTCCACATCAACGCCGCGGAAATCTACCCTGAGGCCAAATCCTTCAGCGAGGATCTTCTCCGGGCTGACAAGGCGCTTGGCTGGAACTGGCTGGACCAGTCGTACTACATCAACCAACGGCAGGACATCACGTCCGGCAAGCTGGCCCAGCGCATCAAGGAACTACGCGAGGCCACGGACAAGAACCTGGACTTCGTCTACGTGGACGTCTACTACGAGTACGGCTGGCTGGCCGAGCGCCTGCAACAGGAACTCGTCAAGAACGGTTTCCGGGTGGGGTCGGAGTGGGCTGACCATCTGTCCAGGAACAACACTTGGTCCCACTGGGCCAACGACGAGAAATACGGCGGCTCCACGAACAAGGGCATCAACTCCCAGATCCTCCGGTTCATCAACAACAGCCAGTCGGATGTGTGGAACCCCGACCCCAAACTTGGCGTGAGCCACATCGTCGAGTTCGAAGGCTGGACCGGCCAGAACGACTTCAACGCCTTCAGCGAGAACATCTGGACGGCAAACCTGCCCGCCAAGTTCCTGCAGCACCACCCCATCACCAAGTGGACCGCTGACCGGATCGACCTCGCGGACAACGTTTCCGTCACGGGCAACACCGCTGAAACCCGCAACATCACGGCCGGCGGCTCCACCGTGCTGACCGGGGGCACCTACCTGCTCCCCTGGTCATCCAAGGAGAACAACGTGGTGGACAAGATGTACCACTACAACCCCGTCGGCGGTTCCACCACGTGGACGCTGACCAAGGATTTCGCCAAGGCCAAGTCCCTGGAACTGTTCAAACTGACGGACAACGGCCGTGTGAAGGTGGCCGACGTTCCCGTAGCCAACGGCCAGGTCACCGTCACGGCCGACGCCAAACAGCCCTACGTCCTCACCGCCAAAGGCAACGCCCTGCCCAGGAACGCGGACTTCGGCGAGGGAACCGCGTTCAATGACCCCGGCTTCAACGGTGCGGACCTCTCCGCCTGGAACCCCACGGGCTCCGTCACCCAGGTCCGCGACGACAAAGGCCGCCGCTTCGCGCAATTGGGGGCGTCGCCGTCGTCCATCAGCCAGGAAGTAAAGCTCGACGCCGGAACCCAGTCCGTCAGTGCGTGGGTGGAAATCCAACCGGGCAAAACCCGGCCCACCACCCTCTCCGTCACGGTTAACGGGAAGACCGGGAAGACCACCATCGATTCCTCCACTGCCGAAAACTTCGTGGCAGGAGACGAAAAGCACGGTACTTCCTTCCAGCGCGTCCGCGTCCTGGTGGACGTGGCGCGAAACAACACCAAGGCGACCATCACCCTCAAAGCGGACGACGGCGACGCAACGGTACGGGTGGATGACTTCCGGGCGGTGAAGACCGCCCGGGTGGCAACCACCGGCGTCTTCAGCGAAGACTTCGAAAACGTGGACCAGGGCTGGGGTCCGTTCGTGAAGGGCAACGCCGGAGGATCCACCGATCCCCGCACGCACATCACCGAACGCCACGAACCCTTCACGCAGAAGGGCTGGCACACCAACGTGATCGACGAAGTACTGGATGGCCAATGGTCCTTGATTGCCCATGACGAAAACCGGGCACCGAACGGCGGCCCGGGCATGGTGTACCGCACCACCGAGGCCACCGTGCCGTTCAAGGCCGGCCACAAGTACAAGGTCTCGTTCGATTACCAGAACTCCAAAGCCGGGCAATACGCCTGGGTGTCGGGATACGATTCAGCGGCCGGACCTGCGGTGACCGGCAACCAGCCGATCGACGCCAAGACCAGCACCACCCGCTTTGAGCAGGTCTTCGATACTGGATTCTGCGGGGACTACTTCGTGGGCCTGCAGCGCACCGGCAGCGCCAACGGATCGGACTTCACCCTGGACAACCTCTTGGTGCAGGACCTCGGGTCCTCGGATGCTGTCCCGGCCTGTGCCCAGCTCACCGCGGCCCTCCAGGGCGATGTGATCCAGCAAGGGAAGGCCCAGGATTTCGTCACCACCTTCGTCTCGGATGAGCCTGCGGCCATCAAGGATCTGTCGGTTTCGTTGGAACTGCCCGAAGGATGGACGGGCACTCCGGCCACACCGGCAACCGCGGCAAGCGTACCTTCCGGTGGCAGCCTCGCCACTACATGGAAGATCACCGCACCCGCTTCGGCGGATGGCGACTACCCCGTCAAGGCAACAGCCACCTACTCCACCACCTCGGAACCGGTTGGTATGCGGACCATCAGTACCACCGCGTCCGTGCGTACCCTCCCCAAACCGCCGCAGGGCACCGTCTACGCCAGCGACCATCCTTGGGTGAGCGCCACCAACGGTTGGGGACCGGTGGAGAAGGACATGTCCAACGGAGGTACCGGAGCCGGTGACGGCACACCACTGACCCTGAACGGCACTGTCTACACCAAGGGACTCGGCGCGCATGCCAACGGCACCATCCGTTACTTCCTTGGGGGCCGTTGCAGCGCTTTCACGGCAACCGTGGGGATCGACGATGCGCAAGCAAGCCGTGGCAGCGTGAAATTCTCAGTGGTCGCCGATGGAACAGCCAAGGTGACCACGCCGGTCCTCGGGGCCACCAGCGCTCCCTTGCCATTGACGGTGGACATCACCGGGGCGCAGTACGTGGAACTCGTCGCCAATGATTCCGGTGACGGAAACGGCAACGACCACGCCGACTGGGCCGACGCGAAGTTCACCTGCTCCTAAAAGCAACGCGGGGTCAGATACGGCCCCTAAATCCCCTGGGGATGGGCCCTAAGTGACCCCGCGTTGCGATTCAGTTAGACAGCCTGCCGGCCGGCCCGCCACACCGCATGCGTCAGCGGGATACCCGGCCGGTAGGCAAGGTGCGTCGCCGACGGCGCCTTAAGCATGTGCAGATCTGCGCGATGACCGACGGCGAGCGAGCCCACCGCCCGTTCGCCGTCGACGTCGTTCCCGGACTCCCGGCCCAACGCCAAGGCGCCGCCGTACGTCGCCGCCCGGACGGCTTCGTGGACGCTCAAGCGCATCTGGAGGACCGCCGTCGTGACGCAGAACGCCATGGAACTCGTGTACGAGGTACCGGGATTGCAGTTGGCCGCCAACGCGATCTGCACGCCGGCGTCGATCAGATCCCTGCCGGGGGCCAGCGGCTGGCGCGTCGAAAGGTCGCAGGCGGGCAGGCAGGTGGCGACGGTGCCCTTGGAGCCGGTACCGCTGGTGGCGTCCCAGCCGGTCCACGTGCCAGCAAGCGACTGGATGTCATCTTCCGAAAGGTAATTCACGTGGTCCACGCTGGCGGCACCGAACTCCACTGCCAAGGCCACGCCCGGACCTTCGCCCAACTGGTTGCCGTGAACGCGCAACCCCAGTCCAGCCTCGCGGGCAGCGTGGAGGACCCGGCGGGACTGTGCCTCGGTGAAGGCACCGGTTTCGCAGAACACATCAGCCCAGCGGACGTACGGCAGAACGGCGGCGAGCATCTCGCCGCAGACCAGGTCCGTGTACTCCTCCGGGTCCGATCCCGCCGGCACCAGGTGGGCGCCAAGGTACGTCACCTCGTCCACGTGTTCGGCGGCAATCCGGGCGCTCCGGGCCTCGTTCTGTACGTCCAGGCCGTAGCCGGTCTTGCTCTCCAGGTAGGTTGTGCCCTGCGAGACGGCTTCCTGCACACGGGAGCTGACCAGGGCGCTGAGTTCTTCATCGCCTACGCTGCGTGTGGCGTTGGTGGTTACTCCGATTCCGCCCGCGCTGTAGTTCTGGCCGGCCATGCGGGCCTCGAACTCGGCGGTGCGGTCGCCGGCGAAGACCAAGTGGGAATGCGAGTCCACCCAGCCCGGCAGGACGGCGCGGCCTTCGGCGTCGATCCGGTGGTCCGCTGCAGGAGCGTCGGCGCTGGAACCGATCCAGGAAATCCGCTCCCCTTCCAGCACGATAGCGGCGTCCTTCAGGACCCGGTGCTCCAGGTCCTGGGTCATCAGTTCGCCGATGTTGGTGATGAGTGTGGTTCCGGTCATGTCCCTATTGTTCAGCGCCGGATGGACCAGCGGACTGCTGCCAGTTGCTCCGCTGTCCGGGATTCCGGACTCTCAGGCTGGACGTTTCCGAGAATGAGAGCGGCAGCGAGCTCGGCAATGGCGGACGAGGTTTGGAAACCATACCCACCCTGTCCGGCCAGCCAGAAGAACCCGGGGGCCTCGGCGTCGAAACCCACCACGGGTACGCCGTCCGCGGCTTCTGTCCGCAGGCCGGTCCAGGCGCGGTCCACTGATTGGATGCCGAGGGTGGTGACGGCGTTGAGGTTGCCGATGAGCTTGTCTACATCGCCTGCGTAGGGCTTGGCGTCTTCGGCGCCGCTGGGCACGTGTTCCGACGGCGAAATCAGTACCTGGTTGCCCTCGGGCCGGAAGTAGAAGGAATCGTCGGCGGCGCACACCATGGGAGTTTGAGGGGTCAGCGGGTTTTCCACGTTCACAATCGCTGCCGTGCGGCGGAACGGCTGCAGGCCGAGTTTCTCGACTCCGCTGAGGACCGCCAACTCGTCAGCCCACGCACCTGCGGCATTAACCACGACGCCGGACAGGAACCCTTCGGTGCCTGCGCCCAGTTCCCAGCCGCTTCCTATGCGCTGGGCCGAGTGGACCCTGGCTCCGGTGATGATGTCCACGCCGGCTGTTTCGGCGAGCTTCCGGTGGTCCTCCAGCAGGTTCGGGGCGTTGCAACCGTACGAGCCACTGTCAAGGCCGGCTGCGGTGAACGAGTCCGGCTTCAAGACCGGACACAACTCCATAGCTTCGGCATGGGTGATGCTGTGCATGTTGCCGCTTGCCTCGGCCTTGACCGTTGCTTCGTCCCCCACCAGCATGAAACCGCGAGGGGTCAGGACTGGCTCCGGTAAGTTCTCGTCCCGGGCCTTCATGAGTTCGAGCGTCCGGACGGTCAGTTCCTGCACCACCGGAGGGCCGTAGCTGGGGATCAGTTGGCGCGCCGACCGTGAGGAGGTATGGAACGCCAGGGATTGCTCGGCCTCCACCAATGCCACTGTGCACTGTCCTGCCAGAGCCGATGCCAGGGACAGCCCAGCGATCCCGCCGCCAACGATTACAACGTCATACTTCGAAGCCATGGCCCCATCCTTCCAGACCCTCCCTCACCGAATCACCCCTCCCACCGGACGCTCTCTCACCAAACCGCCCCTCCCACCGGACGCTCTCTCACCAAACCGCCCCTCCCACTCAAGCATCTCTCACCAAACCGCACTCTCCACCGGACGCTCTCTCACCAAACACCCCTCCACCGCTGGCCCTCACTCGCTTGCGTGTAGAAAGTGAGAGAGCGTTCTTGAAAATGGGCAGTTCGGTGAGAGAGCGTCCCGTAAAAATGGGGCATTCGGTGAGAGAGCGTCCCAAAAAAGGGGGCATTCGGTGAGAGAGCGTCCCAAAAAAGGGGGCGTTCGGTGAGAGAGGGTTCGGGAAAAGGGGGCGTTCGGTGAGAGAGGGTCGGGGTTAGGCGACCGCGGCGCGGCTCTTGACGAAGGCCTGGACGCAAGCCTCGACGTCGTCCGTGCTGTGCGCGGCGGAAAGCTGGACGCGGATGCGGGCCGCACCCTTGGGCACCACGGGGTAGCTGAACGCGGTGACGAAGACGCCATGGCCGAGCATCTCGTCGGCGATACGGGCCGCAACCACGGCGTCACCGAACATCACCGGGATGATGGCGTGTTCGCCGTCGAGCAGTTCGAAGCCTTCTTCGCTCATGCGGCGACGGAACAGGGCAGCGTTCTCGAAGAGACGTGTGCGCAGCTCGCCTGAGCCCTGCACCAGTTCCAAGGCCTTGATGGTGGCCGCAACAATCGCCGGTGCGAGCGAGTTGGAGAACAGGTACGGACGGGCCTTCTGGCGCAGCATGGCCACGATCTCGCCGCGGCCGGAGACGTAACCACCGGAGGCACCGCCGAGGGCCTTGCCGAAGGTTCCCGTGTAGATGTCCACGCGGTCCGATACCCCGGCATGTTCAGGCGTACCGGCGCCGGTGGAGCCCATGAACCCGACGGCGTGGGAATCGTCCACCATCACTAAAGCGTCGTGTTTCTCGGCGAGGTCGCAGATCGCTTCGAGGGGCGCCAGGTAGCCGTCCATGGAGAAGACACCGTCGGTGACGATGATCTTGCGCCGCGAACCGGACGCTTCCAAGAGCTTGGCTTCCAGGTCCGCCATGTCCTGGTTGGCGTAGCGGAAGCGCTTCGCCTTGCTCAACCTGATGCCATCAATGATGGAGGCGTGGTTGAGGGAGTCAGAGATGATGGCGTCGTCGGGGCCGAAGAGGGACTCGAACACACCGCCGTTGGCGTCGAAGCAGCTGGAGAAGAGGATGGTGTCCTCGGTCCCCAGGAAAGCCGAGACGCGGGCTTCGAGTTCCAGGTGCAGGTCCTGGGTACCGCAAATGAACCGCACGGAGGCCATGCCGAAGCCACGCTCGTCCATGGCTGACTTGGCCGCGGCGATGATGTCCGGGTGGTCGGCGAGGCCGAGGTAGTTGTTGGCGCAGAAGTTAAGGACCTTGTTGGCCGGCTGGCCGAGCTGGCCCGCGGCGATGTGGCTGGCCTGGGGTGAGTCGATGTGGCGTTCGGTCTTGAAGAGCCCGGCGCTGCGGATCTCGTCGAGTTCGCCTTGGAGTTGGTCTTTGATGGCTGAGTACATTGAATTGCTCCTGAAGGTTCCTAGAGTTCAGTCCAGTCGAGGACCACTTTGCCGCCCACACCGTTGCGGGCGATTTCGAAGCCCTTTTCCCACTCGGTGGCGGGCAGCTTGTCCGTGACGACGGCGGAAATGCTGCGGTGCAGCGTGGGGTTGGAGGAGAGCATGGCGCTCATGGCGTACCAGGTCTCGAACATCTCGCGTCCGTAGATGCCCTTGAGCGTGAGCATGTGCGTGACAACTTTGCCCCAGTCGATGTCGATGGACTGGCTGGGCAGGCCGAGCATGGCGATGCGTCCGCCGTGGTTCATGTTGTCGATCATCTCAGGCAGCGCTGTGGGGTGTCCCGACATTTCCAGGCCGATGTCGAAGCCTTCGCGCATGCCCAGTTCCTGCTGCGCCTCCCGGACGCGCATCTTCGAAACATCCACGGCAAGGTCCACGCCCATCTGCCGGGCCAGTTCGAGGCGCGGAGCCGAGACGTCGGTGATGGCGATCTTCCGTGCACCGGCGTGGCGGGCGACGGCGATGGCCATCAGCCCGATCGGGCCCGCACCGGTGATGAGGACGTCCTCGCCCACCAGCGGGAAACTCAATGCAGTGTGCACCGCGTTGCCGAACGGGTCGAAGATGGCACCAAGTTCCGGGGTGACGGATTCATCGTGGTGGACCCAGACATTCGTTTCGGGAATGACCACGAACTCAGCAAATGCACCATCGCGCTGAACGCCCACCGAGACCGTGTGGATGCACATCTGGCGGCGTCCGGCCCGGCAGTTGCGGCAGATCCCGCAGACAACGTGCCCTTCGCCGGAGACCCTGTCCCCCACCTTAACGTCACGGACGTCCTCGCCGATCGCCACCACTTCGCCGTAGAACTCGTGCCCGGCAATCAGGGGTGCTTCGATGATGCTTTGCGCCCACGCATCCCAGCTTTGGATGTGGAGGTCGGTGCCGCAGATGCCGGTGGTCATCACGCGGATCTTGACGTCGCTCGGGCCCGCCTCGGGCTCCGGACGGTCAACGAGTTCGAACCCGGCGTTTGGTCCGGATTTGTAGAGAGCCTTCATGGGATTCCTCACTGGCTTGGTGCTGCTTCGCTGCTGCTGACTTCCATTGAAAGCCCGCCAACGATTTAGCACAACTAGATTCTTCTCAATCAACGATTTAGGATTTGCTAATGGAAATCCACCAATTGCAGATGCTCCGGGAGCTCGGGGACCTGGGCAGCGTCAAGGCAGTAGCCGAGACCCTCATGGTCACCCCGTCGGCCGTTTCCCAGCAGCTTGCGCTGCTCCAGAAGTCGGTGGATGTGCCGCTCACCCGCAAGGAAGGCCGGGCTTTGGTGCTCACCGACGCTGGCCGCGTGCTCGCCGAGGCGGGGGCCGCCGTCGTGAACGCCATGGCCGATGCCCGCGCGGCCATCGGCGCCTACCACGACGCTCCCGACGCGCCCGTGAGTGTCAGCGCGTTCCACAGCGCGGGCCAGGCGCTGTTCGCCCCGCTCGCCGCGCTGCTGGCCAGCGGAAAAGCGTCCGACGGCGGGATGTCGCCACGGTTGCGCCTGTCCGACGAGGATGTGGCCCAGGAGGATTTCCCGGGGCTGGCGGCGCGTTACGACCTGGTCCTGGCGCACCGAATGGACAACAGTCCCCCGTGGCCCGAGGACAAGGTGGCGGTGATCCCGCTCGCGGATGAACCCCTGGACATTGCCCTGCCCGCGGACCACCCGCTGGCAGCACACCGCGAACTGGAGCCGTCCGACGTCGTGGATGAACCCTGGGTGACCAGCCGCGACGGCTACTCCCCCGCGGACGTGCTGGCCGCCGTCGTGGCTGTCAGCGGGCGCCCGGCCGAAGTCCTGCACCGCATCAACGACTACTCCACCGTGGCGGCGCTGGTTTCGGCGGGTGGCGCGATCGGGCTCCTGCCGCGGTTCACGGCGCGGCGCGTGCTGGACGCCGGCGTGGTGCTGCGGCCGTTGTCCGGGGTGAACTCGGTGCGCAAGATCGACATCCTGGCCCGGCCGGAAACCCTTAAACGGAAATCGGTCATGACGGTTTGCGAGTCACTTCAATCCGTCATGACCGGGCTTTCCGCACCCAAGTAGGGACAGCACTTGCTCCAATGAGGGTTCAGTGGAGCGTAATCTGTCCCCCGGTTGGGCTAGTCGCGGACCAGGGCGGGCTGGCCGGCGTCGAAGTACTCCACCAGTTCCGCGGGCAACTCCGGGACTTCCCGGGCGGACCCGTCGGCGCGCAGTGATTCCGCGGCCAGGATGCCGGCCACCACAGCCTGGCGGGCGGCGATGGGGCTGGTCTGGGTCCGGCCGCCCTCCGAAGCGAACCGCAGGAACTCCTCAATCAACCGCGGATCGGCGCCACCATGGCCTCCTTCGCCATCCTGGATGGTGACGACCTGGTCCGGCTCGCCCCGCCCGGAGGTGCGCGAGGTCCAAACGTTGATGGTCTCCCCCGGCCCGTCACCGAAGTTCTCGATCCGGCCCTTCGTGCCGATGACCGTGTAGTTCCGCCAGTAATCCGGCGTGAAGTGGCACTGCTGGTAGGAGGCCAGGACGCCGTTGTCCAGCACCATGTTCATCATGGAGATGTCCTCGACGTCGATCACCTCCGCCAGGTCCTTCTGTTCGGTGGGCGGCCAGTTGTCCAGGGAGAACCAATCCCCCATGCGCTTGCCGTCGTTGTTGCTGCGGTTGGTCACGTCGCCATAGACCGCAAGATCGCCGACGGCGGCAACCCGCTTGGTGTAGCCACCGGCCAGCCAGTGGATCACGTCGATGTCGTGGGCACCCTTTTGCAACAACAGGGAGGTGACGTTGGCGCGCTGGGCATGCCAATCCTTGAAGTAGTAGTCGCCGCCGTGGCCCACGAAGTGCCGGCACCACACGGCTTTGACCTCGCCGATGGTTCCTTGCTCAATGAGTTGGCGCATCTGCACTACAACAGGCATGTGGCGCATGTTGTGGCCGACATAGAGCCGTGTGCCCGTTTCATAAGCGGTCTTCAGGATCAGGTCTGCGGCCTCCAGCGTGACGTCCAGGGGCTTCTCGCAGAACGTCGGGATGCCGGCTTTCAGGGTGCGGATTGCGACGGCGGCGTGCTGGTTGTCCGGGGTCAGGACCAGTACTGCGTCCAGGCCGCTGGCAAGCAACTCCTCGAGGTCGTCCGTGATGCGTGCGGTGGGGATGCGCTCGGCGGCATCGGCCCGTCCACGTTCGCTGAGGTCGCAGACGATCGTCACAACAGACCCCTGGCCCGGCTTATGGGCGTGCTTCCACAATCCCGAACGCAGGCCGAAACCCACGATGCCGACCTTCAAATCCTTTTCCATGGTGTACAAATTCCTTCTGCTGATTCCTAATTAAGTCTGGTTGCGGCACTGCGGTGTGGTGCCGATTCCCGCACGAAGAGGTGCCAGGGGAAATCCAGGACCGTCGGCTTGTCACCGGGGTCCGTGGCCCGCTGCAGGAGCAGCCTGGCAAGCTTGTCGAAGAAGTCCACGGGACCCACGGTGCTGAGCGAGGGAGACATGCGCTCACCCTCCACCGTGTTGCCCACACCGATGATGTCCACGTCCTGGCCCACGGCCAAGCCCAGGCGTTGGGCCGCGTTGATGGCGCTGACGGCGGCGAAATCGGTGGTGGCGTAGATCGCCGTAGGGCGGTCCGGAAGTCCCAGTAGCCGGGTGGTGGCGGCGAAGGCTCCGGACGTGGTTCCGTCGAAGAGCCCCACGTAGTCTTCCCGTTCATCGATCCCTGCGGCGGCGAGCGCCTCCGAATACGCCCGGTAGCGGCTGCCACCGGACGTTCCGGCAGCCGTGGCCGGGGTCAGGCAAGCGATCCGCCGGTGGCCGTGGAGAAGATGCTCCACGGCCATCCGGCAGCCCGGCTCCGCGATGGAACGGATCACGTCGAAACCCTCCGGTTCCAGCGTTTCGTTGAAGACCACCAGCGTGGTTCCGTGCCCGGCCAGTTTCCGGAGCGCAGCAGTCTGCTCTTCACGGACGGCATCGACGAACACGGCATCGGCGTTGTGCGTACCGAGCACTTTCACCCAGTCCGCGTCGCCCAGGATCATTGGCGTGATGCCCAGGGGCTCCGCGGCCCGCTGGACCGCTTCGATGACGGACAGGGACCACGGATCCGAAAGCATGGTCAGCGACAGGATCACGGTGTTGGTCCGTCCGGTGCGGATGGCGCGCGCGGCCTGGTTGGGCCGGTATCCGAGCCGCTCCGCCGCCGCCTTGACCTTTTCCGCCGTCGGATCCGAAACGCCAGGCCCTCCGTCACCCCGGCGACCGGACATCACATAGGAAACCGTGGCTGTGGAGACGCCGGCAAGTTCGGCCACCATGCGGATGGTGGGCCTGACGCCGGTATTGCTTGTTTTTGCCATGGTTCCCCCTGGTGTTGATGTCCGCGTCACATTCTTTGCTCGATCGTATGGCGTTGCGGGGCTAGCTCCGGAACACTGGCGCGTTGGGGTCCAACGAAGCCTGGTACTCGTCACGCATCTTGTCGCCGCCCTCGCTCTTCCAGCGCTTCACCGCGTCCTTGAGTTCGTCGATCTTGGCGCGGCCGGTGATGATGTCCACCACCTTGTCCCTGAGTTGCTTGGTGATCTTGGCGCCCACCTTGGCGTTGGTGTCCGAGTAGGAACCGTTGGTGGGGTTGCGCCAGGCGAGTTCCAGGAGCTTCTTTTCCTGCTCGCTGACGTAGCGCGTGTCGTCGTCGAAGCCCGGGTTGAAGATGACGTTCTCCGGACTGGCCATGATGTTCAGGGCAGAGACCAGGCCAGGGGCGTTGGTGGTTCCGGTGTCCGTGCGGACCGGGTTTCCGCTGCCGTCCAGGGTGTAGTCCTGGCCGAGCTCGCCGAAGTTCTTCTGCATGTACTCCACCGTGCCGAACGGTGCCGACAGGTAGTTGATGAGGCCCAGAAGTTCGCGGATCTTGCCTTCCTCGGCCTTCTTGAACGGTGTGAAGCCCACGGTTCCGTAGCCCATGTCGTAGGTCGGTTTGACCTTGCCGTCGGCGCTGAACGGAATGAGGATGTCGAACTTGGCGGTGCGGCTTAGCGAACGGTAGCTGCGGATATCGTGCGGCCCCACCACCACCTGCGCGGCAACGCTGCCGTTGGCTACCCGGTTGCGGATATCCGTGGCCTTGGAATCCGGGTAGAACACGCCGGCGGCAAACATCTTGGCCGTGAACTCGACGCCCGCCATGTACTCGTCTGTTTCATACAGGTGGGTCAGCGTGCGGTCCTTGTTGACGGCCCAGCTGTTCGGGGCCCCGAACCATTCGGTGACCATGTGCAGCGCATTGATGTAGGCCGGTTCCAGGGCATATTTCTGCTCGCCGGGACGCGTCAGTTCCTTGGCTTTGTCCAGGAACTCGTCGGCGCTGGACGCTTCGAATCCACCTACCTGCGCCCACATGTCGTGGTTGCCCAGGTATACCTGGCCGAACGGGGTGCTCGGGATGGGAGCGCCCCAGATCTTGCCGTTCACGACGGCGGTCTTCCAGGAATCCGGCTTCAGTGCGGCCAGGTTGGGGTACTCGAGTACGGCGTCACCGGAGAGGTACGGCGTGAGGTCCTGGAATTTGGCCTCCAGCATGGGGCCTACGTTGGGGATGCCCTGGTTTGGCGGTACCCACATCATGTCCGGGAGGTCGTTGCTGGCAAGGACCGTGGCGAACTTGGCCGGGTAGCCGTCTCCGATGTCTTCGGCGATCTGCAGCTCGAGGTCCCCGCCGAGCTTGGCGTTGAGGCGCTGCCAGAACGGGTTGTCCTTCAGGCCCGGACTCATGGTGTCGAAGGTTTCCGTGAGTCCGGTGACCTTGCCCTTGAGAGGCGGGGTCTTCACGGACTGCACGGCGTTGGGCAGTTTGAAGTATCCGGCCTGCAGGCCCTGGGCGTTGCCGGCGATGTCCGGCGTCACACCCGTGAACTCTTTGTAGGTAGGCAGCTTGACCGTGGCGGAGGCAGCGGCGCCCCCACCCCCGGAAGCTCCGCCGCCACCGCAGGCGGAGAGGCCGACGGCGGTCACGGCCAGGCCGGCGAGGCCGGCGAGGCCGAGGAAGCCGCGGCGGCTGAATCCAGCCTGTGCTGAGGTAGTGCTCGTCATGGCATAACCCTTTCTGATGATCTTTGTTGGTTTTTGACGCGTGGGAATCTTGGTGGGCTAACCCTTGACGGCGCCGGTGATGACGCCCTTGGCAAAGTGCTTCTGGAGGAACGGGTAGACCATGAGGATGGGCACCAGGGCCACTACCACTACCGCCATCTGGATGGACTGCGGCGGCGGGGTGGTGGTGATGCCGAGTTGGTCGGCGGCACCGCTCCCCTGCACCACGAAGTTCCTGAGCAGCAGCTGGATGGGCCACTTGCTGTGGTCGTTGATGTAGAGCAGTGCGTTGAAGAACGAGTTCCAGAAGCCGACGGCGTAGAACAGGCCCACCACGGCGATCACTGCCTTGGACAAGGGCATGACGATCCGCCAGAGGATCTGCCAGTCATTGGCGCCATCGATCCTGGCGCTCTCGATCAGCTCACCCGGAATGTTCATGAAGAAGGACCGCATCACCACGAAGTTGAAGGCACCGAAGATGCCGGGCAGGATCAGCGACCACAACGAATCCAGCAGGCCCAGCTGGCGGATCATGAGGAAGGACGGGATCAGGCCCGGGGCGAACAGCAGGGTGAACAGGACTGCCAGCACCACAGGGCGGCCGAACAGCACCGAGCGGCTGGTGGCGTAGGCCATGGTGATGGTGACGAAAAGGGCCAGGATGGTGCCAACCACGGTGATCAGGGCGCTCACGCCCAGGGATTGCAGCACCATGGGGCCTTTGAAGATGGTTGCGTAGGCCTCCAGCGTGGGACGTTCCGGCCAGAGGACGAAGCCGCCGGCCTTGACCAACTGTTCGTTGTCCGCGAGGGACGTCGAGACCACCAGCAGGATGGGGGCCAGGATGGACAGGCTGAAGGCCACCAGGACCACCGACTTGACGGTCTGGTAGAGCGCGGAAGGGCGTTCCTTCCAGACCGGACGCTTGGGGTTGTAGCTCAGCTCCCGCGGTTTGCGGGTGAAAAGTGTTGTTGCCATGGGGGTTCTCCTTGTTCGGCCGCCGCTGGGGCTAGCCGACCTTTCGAGCGAAGATGCCGTCTTCGCCAAAGCGGTGTGCCAACTTGTTCGCGCCATAGATCAGCAGCATGCTGACCACGCCCTTGGCCAAGCCGGCCGCAGCACCCGAACTCCAGCCGCCACCCACAACACCGGTGTAGTAGGTGAACGTGTCCAGGACTTCCGCGGCCCCGGCGCCGACGGCGTCGCGCTGCAGGATGAATTGCTCGAAGCCCACCGAGAGGATGTCGCCGATGCGCAGGATCAGGAGCAGGACGATCACGGGACGCAGGCCGGGCAGGGTGATGTGCCACATGCGGCGCCACCGTCCGGCACCGTCCGCCGCGGCCGCCTCGTAGAGGGAAGCGTCGATGCTCGCCAGGGCGGCGAGGAAGATGATCATGGCCCAGCCGGCGTCCTTCCAGATCATCTGGACCACCACCAGCACGGGGAATGTCTCGGAGTTGGTCATGAACGGGATGGGATCCATGCCCCAGTCCCGGAGCAGGTTGTTCACGAAGCCGGCACCGCCCAGCATCTGCTGGAAGAAGGCGATCACCAGGACCCAGGAAAGGAAGTGGGGCAGGTAGGCGATGCTCTGGAAGACCTGCCGGACCCTGGTGCTGATCAGGGAATCGACAATCAGGGCCAGGACCAGTGGAACGGGGAACAGGAACACCAGCTGCCAGGCCGCCAGGTACAGCGTGTTCCAGAACGCGTGGATGAAGTCCGGGTTGGCGAAGAGGTCCACGAAGTTCTGCCAGCCCACCCAGAGGCTGTCCCCGATGCCCAGGTAGGGCTGGTAGTCCTGGAAGGCAATGACGTTGCCCAGGATGGGGATGTAGAAGAAGAGCAACAGGAAGGCGATGCCCGGCACCATCATCAGGAGCATCTGCTTGTCCCGCTTCAAACGCGAGCGGAAGCTCTGGCTGGGCGGCTTGGTGCCCTTGCCTTTCCGGGAGCGGGACACTGGCGCATTGGCGCCCTCCCGAGCCGGGACACGGCTGGCTTCGGGCAATGCCGGAGCCTGTTCCGTTGTCGAGTTCATGCTGTCTCCTCAAGTGCTGAGTGTGATTCAAGCCACGTTCGTTAACCGTTTAACAAACCATAGGTGACCCATGCGACTTTTGCAAGATCATGATTGAAACTGCGTTTAGAAATCAGTTTTCATCACTTTGAGCAATATGGAGCGCCAGTAAGATGGAGGACGGGCGAACACAACGGACGGCTTCGCACGGAGGAAAGAGCGGGAATGGCAGGATGCTGCAGTCCGGGCGGAACCGCCCGGGAAAGTTCGACGCCGGGGCTGACGCCACCACAGCGCGCGGCGGACGGACACCCCACGCCGCTAACCGGCGTCGTGCGTTCCGCCCAAGAACCCACGCCCGAAGGTACGTCCGCGCAGGCCGGTTCCCACGACGTCCCCATCCCCGCCGGGACGTTCACCATGGGCGATCCCTTCAATGAGGGGTATGCGGACGACGGCGAGTCTCCCGTGCACGAGGTGGCAGTCGGAGCCTTCCTCATCAGCGCCACCACCGTCACGAACCAGGAGTTCGCGGCTTTCGTGGACGCCACCGGCTACCGGACCGAATCGGAAAGCTTCGGAACCTCGCCCGTCTTCCACCTGGCGGTCCAGGCCGAGCCGAAGGACATCCTCAACCGGGTCAACAACGTCCCGTGGTGGCTGAACGTCCGCGGCGCCAACTGGGCACACCCGGCCGGACCGCTCTCCAGCTGGAGCGAAATTCCCGACCACCCAGTGACCCACGTTTCCTACAACGATGCCTTGGCCTACTGCGCCTGGGCCGGCCGACGGCTCCCTACTGAGGCCGAATGGGAGTACGCGGCCCGTGGCGGGGAGGACGGCCTGCGCTACCCGTGGGGCAATGACCTCCATAACTCCGGCGACGGGGAATCCCGTCACAACTGCAACATCTGGCAGGGCGAATTCCCCGTGCGCAACGACGTGGAGGATGGCTTCCTGACCACCGCCCCCGCCCGCTGGTTCGCCCCGAACAGCTACGGTTTGTACCAGACCAGCGGCAATGTGTGGGAGTGGTGCAGCGACTGGTTCCTGCCCAAGTACTACGCAACATGCCTGGCCAACGGCACGGTACAAGACCCGCAGGGACCCACTGTAGGACGCGGACGCGTCATGCGCGGCGGCTCCTACCTATGCCACGACTCTTACTGCAACCGGTACCGGTTGGCGGCGCGCAGTTCGAACACGCCGGATTCGGCCAGTGCCAACCTTGGCTTCAGGACCGTGGCGCTATAAAGAAGCAGGCCGCAGACAAAATCTGCGGCCTGCTTCTTGCGAAGGGCGTTTTAGCCCTCTACCCCGAGCTTCTCGAGGATCAGTTCGCGGACACGTCCGGCGTCGGCCTGGCCACGGGTGGCCTTCATAACGCCGCCAACAATCGCACCGATGGCCTGGACCTTGCCGCCTCGGATCTTCTCTGCGACGTCCGGCTGGGCGGCCAGGGCGGCATCGATGGCTTCCAGGAGCGGGCCGTCGTCGGAAACAACTGCAAGGCCGCGCTTCTCGATGATCTCCTCCGGGGTTCCTTCACCGGCGAGGACGCCGTCCAGGACCTGGGAGGCCATCTTGTTGTTGATCTTGCCGCCTTCAACCAACTTGTTGAGTTCGACGATCAGCTCCGGCGTAACACCGAGTTCGGCGGGCTCAACTTCGGCGGTCTTGGCACGGCCAACAACCTCGCCCATCCACCACTTGCGGGCGACGTCTGCGCTGGCACCGGCAGCAACGGTCTCCTCGATGGAGTCCATGACGCCGGCGTTCACCACATCGCGGAACTCGAGGTCCGAGTATCCCCAGGCTTCCTTGAGGCGCTTGCGGCGCTCCGCGGGCGGCTCGGGCAAGGTGGCGCGCAGCTCCTCAACCCATTCGCGCGAGGCAACCACGGGAACCAGGTCCGGTTCAGGGAAGTAGCGGTAATCGTCGGCGTCGGACTTGGGCCGGCCGGACGTCGTGGAACGGGTGTCCTCGTGCCAGTGGCGCGTTTCCTGGACAATCGGGTTGCCGGAGTCCAAAACGGCTGCATGGCGCTGGATCTCGTAGCGGACGGCGTGCTCCACGGCGCGCAATGAGTTCACGTTCTTGGTCTCGGACCGGATGCCGAAGCGCTCCTGGCCGTGCGGCCGGAGGGACACATTGGCATCGCAACGGACGTTGCCGCGCTCCATGCGGGCATCGGAAACGCCGAGGTTCTTCACGATTTCGCGGATCGCCGCAACATACGCCTTGGCCAGTTCCGGTGCCCGGCTGCCCGCGCCCTCGATCGGCTTGGTGACGATTTCCACCAGCGGAACGCCGGCACGGTTGTAGTCCACCAAAGAGTAGTCGGCACCCTGGATACGACCCGCGGCGCCACCCATGTGGGTCAGCTTGCCGGCGTCCTCTTCCATGTGCGCGCGCTCGATCTCAACGCGGAAAACCGTGCCGTCTTCCAGCTCGATGTCCAGGTAGCCGTCGTAGGCGATCGGCTCGTCGTACTGCGAGGTCTGGAAGTTCTTGGGCGTGTCCGGGTAGAAGTAGTTCTTCCGGGCGAAGCGGCAGGACTCGGCGATCTTGCAGTTCAAGGCCAGGCCGATCTTGATGGAGGACTCCACGGCCGTCTTGTTGACCACGGGAAGAACGCCGGGCATGCCCAGGTCAACCTCGTTGACGTTGGTGTTGGGCTCATCGCCGAAGACGTTCGGTGCCGAGGAGAACATCTTGGTCTTGGTGTTGAGCTCCACGTGGACCTCGAACCCCAGGACGGGATCGTACTTCTCCATGGCCTCTTCGAAGCTCAGGGTTGCGTCGACGGACATTAGTTGGAACCTCCGGCGGTGGTGGAAGCAGAACCCAGTACAGGTGCCTGTGCGAGCATCGGGCCGCCCCACTTCTCTTCAAGGATGGATTCGAGGACGGCGCCCACGCGGTACAGGCGGGCGTCTTCGCGGGCAGGGGCCAGGAGCTGGATGCCCACGGGAAGGCCGTCCTCGTCAGCCAGGCCGCCGGGAAGGGACAGGCCCGGGATACCGGCAAGGTTGGCCGGAATCGTGGCGACATCGTTGAGGTACATGGCCAGCGGATCGTCCAGCTTCTCCCCCAGCTTGAACGCCGTGGTGGGCGCGGTGGGCGAGATCAGGACATCGGCCTGCGCGAAGGCGGCGTCGAAGTCGCGCTGGATCAGCGTACGGACCTTCTGGGCCGAGCCGTAGTAGGCGTCGTAGTACCCGGCGCTCAGGGCGTAGGTGCCCAGGATGATGCGGCGCTTGGCTTCGTCGCCGAAACCGGCGGCGCGGGTTGCGGCCATGACGCGTTCGATGGTCATGGGGCCGTCCTTGGGGAGGACCCGCAAGCCGTAGCGGACGCCGTCGAACTTGGCCAGGTTGCTGGACACCTCGGACGGCATGATCAGGTAGTAGGCGCCCAGGGCGTACTTGAGGTTGGGGCAGGAAACCTCCACGATTTCCGCACCGGCGTCCTTGAGGATCTCAAGGGACTCGTTAAAGCGGTTCTCGACTCCGGCCTGGTAGCCCTCGCCGTGCAGTTCCTTGATGATGCCGATCTTCACTCCGGCCACGTTGCCCAGGCGGGCGGCAGCAACCAGGTTGGTGAAGGGATCGGTCAAGGAGGTGGAATCGAAGGGATCGTGCCCGCCGATGACTTCCTGCAGCAGCGCGGAGTCAAGGACGGTCCGGGAGACCGGGCCGATCTGGTCCAGCGAAGACGCCATCGCGATGGCACCGTACCGGGACACGGCACCGTACGTGGGCTTCACGCCAACCGTTCCCGTGACGGCACCGGGCTGGCGGATGGAGCCGCCGGTGTCCGTACCAAGAGCCAGCGGTGCTTCGAAAGCTGCGACGGCGGCAGCCGAGCCGCCGCCGGAACCGCCGGGGATGCGATCCAGGTCCCACGGGTTGCGGGTGGGCCCATACGCCGAGTGCTCCGTGGAGGAACCCATGGCGAACTCATCAAGGTTGGTCTTGCCCAGGATGGGCATCTTCGCGGCGCGGAGCTTCTTGATGACCGTAGCGTCGTAGGGGCTGTGCCAGCCCTCGAGGATCTTGGAACCGGCAGTGGTGGGCTGGCCGATCGTGACGATCAGGTCCTTGACCGCGATGGGCACGCCCGCCAGCGCATGCAGGTCCTCGCCCGCACTCCGCGCGGCGTCGACGTCTGCCGCGACGGACAGCGCTTCTTCGGTGTTCACGTGCAGGAAGGCATTGACCTGGCCATCGACGTCGGCGATGCGGTCAAGGTGCGCTTGGGTGACCTCGACGGCGGATACCTCGCGGGCGGCCAGCTTGGCGGCGAGGTCGGCAGCGGAGTGGTGGATGAGTTCGTTCTTCAGTTCAGTCATGGTGTTAGTCCTCATCCAAAATTGCCGGAACCTTGAAACGGTCCTCGGCAGCGTCAGGGGCGCCGGACAATGCCTGCTCGGCCGTGAACGTGTGGCCCACAACGTCCTCGCGGAACACGTTGGTCAACGGAATCGGGTGGGACGTGGCCGGGACGTCGTCCCCGGCGGCTTCGCTGACGGACTTCACCGAATCCACAATGACGGCAAGCTCGCCGGCCATCCTGTCCAGCTCTTCGGCACTCATTTCAATGTGAGCCAGACGCGCAAGATGCGCGACGTCGTCACGGTTGATCGCAGCCATGGATCTCCCCTGCAAAGTTCAAATGGTTTTCCGGACCAGTCTACTTGGCCGGGCTGCCCTTCACCTGCCGTGCAGCCGTCAGCGGCCGTCAGCAGCGGTGCAGATGGTGGCGGGCCGGCCGGCGGGCAAGGACCGTGACTCGGGAAGTTCCCAGATTCGGTGCGTACCATAGACAGCTTCTTACCCCGAGGAAAGGCCCGCGACGTGCAAGGTCGCCACAATACCCCTGACCACAACCCCGCAGAACCCACGCTTTACCCCGGCCAAGGAAGCCTCGCCGAAGGCAGCCTGGGCTCCCCGACGCGCAAGCGCCGCCGCTGGCTGAGAGTGGGCATCCTGGTGGTTGCCGCAGTGCTGGTGGGCGTCCTGTGCTTCGGCGGTTACTGGCTCTGGCGCCTGCAATCGAACATCTCCACCGGTTCCTTGGGCGCGGGTGGCACACGTACTGAAGGGGCCGTTGACGACAGGAAGGACCGGCTCCAGATCCTGGTCCTGGGCAGCGATACCCGCAGCGGCAAGAACAGCCAGTACGGCACGGCGGACCAATCCTCCGGCTATGGGCAGTCGGACGTCCTGATGCTGGTGGACATTTCCGCGGACAACCAGAACGTCAACGTCATCAGCTTCCCGAGAGACCTGCTGGTGGACGTCCCGGAATGCACCGACCAGGAGACCAAGCAGCAGCACGCCGCACGGGAGGGCGTGATGATCAACAGCGCCATGGCCGAGGCAGGCATAGGTTGCGCCGTGGACACCGTGAGCAAACTGACAGGACTCGAAGTGGACCACTTCATGATGGCCGACTTCAATGCCGTCAAGGAACTCTCCACCACGGTTGGCGGCGTGGATGTTTGCGTCAACTCGGCCGTCAACGATCCCGATTCCGGGCTGAAGCTCCCGGAGGGAACCTCGCAGGTGCAGGGCGACCAGGCGCTGGCTTTCCTCCGGACCCGTCATGCTTTCGCCGACGGCGGCGACTTGGGCCGCATCCAGGCCCAGCAGGCGTTCCTCGGATCCCTGACCCGTAAGCTCAAATCCGAGGGAACCCTCAGCAACCCGCAAAAGGTGCTGGACATCGCAGACACCATGACCAAGAACCTCACAGTGGACACTGGTTTGGCTTCGGTGCCCTCCTTGCTGTCCATCGCGGACCGGCTCAAGAACATCGACCCTGCGAAGGTCAACTTCATCACCGTGCCTACGGTGCCGGCGCCCTCTGATCCCAACCGGCTTGCCTTGGACGAACCAGCGGCAGGAAACCTGTTCTCGGCCCTGCAGAACAGCGCGGACCTCAGCAAGGGTGCCCCGGCGCAGGCCGACCAGTCCACGGCGCCTGCCACGCCCTCCTATGACAAATCCCTCCAACCGGTCTCGGTGGCCAACGGCACCAGCGTGGCGGGCCGGAGCAACGCCATCGCGGATACACTCACGGCGGCCGGCTTCACCATGATCACCAAGCTCCAGGCCCAACCAGCGCCTACTACCGTGGTCTACTACCAGTCCGGTTTCGAGGATGTGGCAGCGGACGTCGCCGCGCTGTTCGGTTTGCCGGCAAGCAGCATCCAACCCGCCTCGGCCATCCAGGGCGTCCAGGTCTACGCGGGAGAGGACTTTGCCTCAGGCGACAAACCCACCCCTGCACCGGCCCAAGGGAACATTGGCGCACAAACAGCAAATGACCAGACCTGCCAGGCGACGAACCCGGCAGGCTGATCATTTGCGGTAACGGCGGAACGTTAGCCGATGCCGATGGCTCCCGTCAGGACACCGACCGCCAGCATCACCAGCGAGATGACGGCGGTGCGCCATAGGACCTTCTTGTGGTGGTCGCCCAGGTCCACTTTGGCCAGGGAGACCAGCAGCAGGATGGCCGGGACCAACGGGCTCTGCAGGTGGAACGGCTGGCCGGTGATGGAAGCACGGGCCATGTCCGCGGCGCCAACACCGTAGTGTGCGGCAGTCTCGCTAAGGACGGGAAGGACACCGAAGTAGAAGGCATCGTTGCTCATGAAGAACGTCATGGGGATGCTGAGCACGCCGGTGATGACTGCCATGAACGGCCCCATGTCGGCTGGGATGATCTGGACGAGCCACTCGGACATTGCCTTGACCATACCCGTGCCGTTGAGGACACCCGTGAGGACTGCGGCTGCCATGACCATGCTGACCACTGCCACGATGGACGGTGCGTGGGCGATCAACTGGGCGCCCTGGTCCTTGACCTTGGGGAAGTTGACCAGGAGCGCGACCGCCGAGCCGACCATGAAGACGAACGGCAGCGGGATGATGTTGGCCACCAGCGTCACCATCACGGCGACGGTCAGGGCCAGGTTGAACCAGAAGAGCTTGGGGCGCAGCGTGGCACGGTTGGGGTCCAGTGCGGTGTCCGCCATGGCGGTGTCGTGCTCGTCAACCAGTTCTTCGGTGCGTTCCAGGACCACGACGCCGGCACCTCCGCCGGTGCCCGGCTTGCCTGCCGTCGGGGTTGAGCCGGTGCGGCCAAAACCGAAGCGGCCCTTAGCCGAACCCGGGCCCGTACCGCCGGCGACACTGCCGCCGCGGCCGTTGCCGCCGTCGAACGCTTCTGATGGGTCTGCGACCTCGCCCCAGATTTCGGGTGCGGTGGCGCGGAGGCGGTTGCGTTCCTGCAGGCCGAGCAGCCAGGAGAAGACCAGCACGACGATCAGGCCAACGACCAGGGACGGGACCATCGGAACGAAGACGTCGTTGACGTCCAGGTGCAGCGCGGTGGCGGCGCGGGCTGTGGGTCCGCCCCAAGGCAGGATGTTCATGGTGCCGTTGGCCAGGCCGGCCACACAGGTGAGGACCACGGGGCTCATCTTGAGGCGCAGGTAGACGGGAAGCATGGCGGCCGTGGTGAGGATGAAGGTGGTGGAGCCGTCGCCGTCCAGGGAGACTGCGGCTGCGAGGATCGCCGTGCCCAGGACCACCTTGGCGGGGTCGTTGCCGAGCTTGCGCAGGATGAACTTCACCAGGGGGTCGAAGAGTCCCACGTCGATCATGAGGCCGAAGTAGATGATCGCGAACATGAGGAGCGCGGCCGTGGAGGTCATGGATTTCATGGAGTCCATGACCATGGGCCCAATGCCGAGTCCGGCACCGGCGAAGAGGCCAAAGATGGTGGGGACGATGATCAGCGCCAGGACTGGCGTCAGTTTTTTGGTCATGATCAGGACCATGAATACCGCAATCATTGCGAATCCAAGCAAAACCAGCACGGCCGGCTCCTTACTACTGTGATGGCAACACTTCGGTGTGATGCGCACTACAAACCGTAGGGTGGCCTCCGTCACGCAGTGAGGTTTGTGGGTATTGATGGGAATACTGCTCGTTGCGAACGTTTTGCGCATTGTGCTCAGTGATTCAATGGAACAGGAGGAAAGGAGTGAAGGTGCCCCGCAACAGCCGGATCAGTATGCGCTTCTCCACCCAGACACTCCTCCTCCAGCTTGGCGTCGTACTCCTGGTGGTTCTCCTCAGCGGAGCTGTCCACGCCTGGCTGGTCTACGACCGCATCGGCACGGAAGCCGAGAACCAGGCGCTGACCCTGGCCCGGACCGTGGCAGCTGACCCCGATGTCAGATCCGACGTCCAGGAAATCAGCAAGGAAGAGGGCACCCCTCCCGCGGCAATACTCGCTGCCGGCCCCTTGCAGGAGGCCGCCGAAGCCGCCCGGATCCGGACCGGCGCACTGTTCGTGGTGATCACCGACGAAACCGGATTGCGGCTGGCCCACCCCGAGACAGACCGGCTGGGTGAACGGGTGAGCACGGACCCGTCAGTGGCCTTGGGTGGCCAGGAAATCACCACCCGCAACACGGGAACACTCGGCCCGTCTGCCGGCGCGAAAGTACCGATCTACGCGCCGGGCACTCCCGATGGTGCCGGTACGTCCACGGGTGCGATCGTTGGCGAGGTCAGCGTGGGCTACTCCATGGAGTCCCTCAGCAAGAGCCTGGCCCGGGACATCGTGCCCATTGCCCTGACGGCGGGCGGTGCCCTGCTGGCCGGCGTCCTGGCCTCGTTCCTGCTCCGCCACCGGTTGCAGCGGCTCACCCTCGGACTGGAGCCGGAAGAAATCAGCACCTTGGTCCACGACCAAGTGGCAGTCCTGCAAGGCGTGGACGACGGCGTGATCGGCATTGCCGCCGACGGCCGGATTTCGGTGTTCAACGCGGCAGCTTCCCGGCTCCTGGACGTTCCCGATGCCACAGGCCAGGACTGGGCCACCGCCCCGGTGCCGGAGCAACTCAAAAAGCTCACCCGTCCGGCAGCCCAGGACGCGGAGGCCGTGGAAGTGGTGGCCGGCGGGCGCGTGCTGGTGGCCAGCGCGCGCAAGGCCTGGCACCGCAAGGAGGACCTGGGCTGGGTGGTCATGCTGAGGGACCGCACCGAGCTCCAGCAATTGACCCGCCAACTCGATGCCGTGGGCACCATGTCCACCGCCCTGCGCGCCCAGCGCCACGAGTTCGCCAACCAACTGCACACGATTGCCGGCTTCATGAGCATCGGACAGCACGACCACGCCAAGGAATACCTGGCACGGATCTCGGCCACGGGTCCACTGAAGTTCCCCGTGGAGCAGGGCGAACTGCTCCAGGACACCTATCTGCAGGCGTTCGTGGGCGCCAAGAGCGTGGAGGCGTCCGAGCGCGGCGTGGCGTTGCGCATCGGCCCCGAAACCCTGGTCCGCGGCCACGTGGCCGACCCCCAGGACGTCACCACGGTCCTGGGCAACCTGATCGACAACGCCGTGAACGCCGCCGTCGCCGGCTCGGCGACGGAACGCTGGGTGGAGGTTGAACTCCTGGACGAACCCGCGCGCGACGGCGGCACCCTCCACATCCTGGTGGGAGACTCGGGCGACGGTTTGGGCGGCATCGAACCGGAGGACGTGTTCGCGGAAGGATTTACGACGGCGGGCCATCCGGTGCGTCCGGGCGCCGGCCAGGGCTTGGGCCTTGCTTTGGTCCGCCAACTTGCCCGGCGCCGGGGTGGTGACGTCCGGGTGCTCGAATCCGGCAGCACGGGTGGTCCAGGGGCTGTGTTCATGGCAAGTGTCCCCGGAGTCATGGACCCTGCGGAGACGGACACCAACCCAACATTGAGGAAGGACAGCAGTGGCTGAGGACTTGAGGGTGCTGATCGTGGATGACGACTTCCACGTGGCCAGGCTGCACGCGGCCTACGTCGATTCCGTGGCGGGTTTCATGGCCCTGGCCCCCGCAGGCTCCGTGTCCCAGGCGCTGCAGGCCATCCACAGCCTCCGGCCGGACCTGGTGCTCTTGGACGTTTACCTGCCCGACGGCTCAGGACTGGATCTCCTGGGCCAGCTCGACGTTGACGCGGTGATGCTGACCGCGGCCTCGGATGCCCAATCCATCAGGGTGGCCATGCGCCGCGGGGCATTGGGCTACCTGCTGAAGCCCTTCACCGCCGAGTCCTTGTCCCAGCAGCTCCGGTCCTATGCCCGGTACCGCCGCATCCTCGGCCAACAACCCAGCGTGGACCAAGGCAGCATCGAAAGGGCCAAACGGGCCCTCATCCCGGGCGACGTGACGCCGTCGGCGAAGCCGCGTTCGGCAACCGAAGCGGCCGTGCTGGAGTCGCTGGTGGCGGGCGAACAATATTCGGCCGCGGAAGTCGCGGACCGGGTGGGCGTCTCCCGGGCCACAGCGCAAAGGTACCTGTCCTCGCTCGCGGACGATGGCGCCGTCGAAATCCAACTGCGCTACGGAACCACGGGCCGCCCGGAACACCGCTACGGCATCCCGGGCTGACCCAAGTGGGGGACAGCAAACGTTCCACTCAGCGTTCAGTGAGGCAGTTACTGTCCCCCAGTTGGGTGCGCTAAGCGGACTTTTGCGCCACGAGCTCGATTTCCACGAGCATCTGCGGGTCCAGGAACGGCAGCACGTGCACCAGGGAGAGCGTGGGACGGATCTCGCCGAAGACCTCGCCATGCGCGCGGCCGGCGTCTTCCCACTTGCTGATGTCCGTCAGGTACAACTTGGACTGCACCACGTCCCCGTAGGAAAAGCCGGCTTCTCCCAGGACAGCGCCGAGCTTTTCCAGGATGTACTTGGTCTGCGAGTAGAAGTCATCGCCGACGATGCCGTCCGGGCCTGAGGCCGCCGTGGCGGAAATGAAGAGGGTGTTGTCCACTTGGACTGCACGGGAGTAGCCGAGGGTCTGTTCCCAGACCGAGCCCGAGCCGAATGTCTTGCGCATGCTGCGCCTTTCCTGTCGCTTCCCGGCCTGTTGCCGGGATTCCGAGGAAAACTTTAGGGCTGCTGTAGCCCAAGCCTGTAAACGAACAGCTTTATGTCGGTCCCCGGAACGAACCAGTCCCGCTCGGGGGCGCGGTCGAAGCCGGTCCGTTGGTACAGCGCGTTGGCGCTTTCCCACGTGGCACCGGTAGTCAGGCACACGGCGTCGATGCCTTCGGTCGCCTGCGCCTGCTCGACGACGGCCTGCACCAAGGCGCGCCCGGCACCTGAACGCTGGACTGCCGGGTCCACCACGAGGGTCCGCAGTTCCAGCTCGCCTTCCAGTCCGATGTCCGAAAAACCGCCACCGGCGGGGGCGGCCGTGACCGAGCCAATGATCTGGCCGTCGCGCTCAGCCACCAGGATGTCGGCGTGTTTCGCCCGGCCCGCTACGTTCTGCAGTTCCAGCAGGTAGGGATGGTCGGCGCTGCCGTAGTAGCCCGCAGTGACGTAGGAGTCCAGCGTGATGCGGGCAACGGCGTCGTAGTCTTCGGGCAGGGCGGGGCGGACGGTAATCGGCGAAAGCACCTGTCAATGATAGTGGTAACCAGGAGTTGCACTGCGCGAAACGGCGGTTTCCGTGACCGAACTATCAGTCTTATCCGGCGTTTTGTGTTGCTCCGCGTGGCCCAGGATTGAGTTGCGTTTCCTGGCGTGAAGCCGGATTTCCTGCCATTGCGGGCTGTTTCACAAAGCTGGCGCGGGGCATTCAGCCCGTGTTTGAGTTGCCACACGGATCAACCGCACCATCACCGGAACACGAACAGGAGGAACCATGCTCCAGGCCAACGCAGCCACCCTTGCCATGCCGGCGCATTCCTGCTGTCCCCCTTGCCTTCAGCACTAAGCGACCAGCACACCCTGCCTCCTGCGGCCCTTCCCCGGCCCGGCAGACCTCCGCACCTGAAAGGCTTTCCATGTTTTCCGCGTTCCCCCGCGCCCAAAAACCGTTCACCACGCCACCCAAGAACACCCCCAACCGACGCCAGATCCTTGGTGGCTTCCTTGCCCTCCCCGCTATCGCCTTCGTCACGGCCTGCAACGCCACGGCTACCGCAGGCACCCAAGCCACGCAGGCAGCCCAGGTCACCACGCCGCTGGCCACTACCGTTCCGGCAGGGACAACCCTGGTGGTTGGCGATCCCACGGTACAGGTGGCCCTGGAATTGTCCGGCCTGGACAAGAAGCTCAGCTTTCCCGTGAAGTTCGCCAACATCTCCGGCGGACCCGCCACCACCGAAGCCTTCCGCGCCAACGCGCTGGACGTCGGCTCGGTAGCGGACATCCCGCCCATCCATGCCACATGGACCGGCCTGGACGTCCGCATCATCGCCAGCGTATTCCGCGAGGACGCCGTCAACCATCCGCTCTACGAACTGGGCATCGCGCCCGGCGCCGGAATCACGGACCTGCAAGGGCTCCGCGGAAAGAAGATCGCCTACAGCCCAGGGCAGGCCCAGGGCGCCTTGGTGCTCCGGGTGCTGGAGAAAGCCGGGTTGCAGCAAAGCGACGTGAAGTTGGTGGAACTGCCCAGCACTGGTGACGCCTACTCCACGGCCCTCTCCAGCAAGCAGGTGGACGCCGCACCGCTGGGTGGTGTGCAGATCAAGCGCTACCTGGCCAAGTATGGCGCCGACGGCGGTACGACCCTCCGGCACGGACTCCGCGATGATCCAGGCCATCTCTACTCCCCCGCCAAGGTCCTCGACGACCCCGCCAAGGCCGCCGCCCTCGCCGAATACGTCGGGCTGTGGGGCCAGGCCCAGCGCTGGATCCAGGACCACCCCCAGGAATGGCTGGAGGGGTACTACGTGGAGAACCAGGGCCTCTCCGCGGAAGACGGCCAGTACCTGATCGACTCGGCCGGAGTGCGCGAACTGCCCACATCCTGGTCCGAGGCCATCGCCCGCCACCAGCAGACCATCGACCTGCTGGCCCGCGAACAGAAGAAGCCCAAGCTGGACGCCGCCAAACTCTACGACCTTCGTTTCGAGGCCATCGGCGGTAACGCGTACGCAGCCAAGGGAGGAACAGCATGACCACCACGGCCGCAGCCCGCCGTTCGTCCTTCCGCGCCACCGCAACGCCCGACGGCGGCACCCGGCCAGGCTCCGCCGTCGCGCCCCATCTGGACCCGGCGCTTGCCGGCCGGCCCGACGTCAGGCCAGGCACCCGGCGGCTTGGCCCCGGTCCGCGGCGCCGCTTCGCCGGACTCGTGGGACCCGCGGCGTTGGTCCTGCTCTGGGTGCTCGCCTCCGCGACAGGACTCCTGGATCCACGCATCCTCTCCGAACCGTGGACCGTCGTCAGCACCGCAGGCGAACTCATTGCCGATGGCCGCCTCCAGGAACACCTCGCCATCTCGGCACAGCGGGCCGGGCTCGGCCTGTTCTTCGGAATCATCGTGGGCGCAGTGCTGGCGTTATTGGCCGGACTCAGCCGGGTAGGTGAATCACTGATCGACGGTCCCGTGCAGATCAAGCGAGCCATTCCCGGCCTGGCGCTTATTCCGCTGCTGATCCTCTGGTTCGGCATCGACGAAACCATGAAGTTCCTCACCATCACCCTGGGCGTGTTCGTCCCGATCTACCTGCAGACCCACGCCGGACTGCGCGGCATCGATCTGCGGTACGTCGAACTGGCCCAAACAGTGGGACTCAGCCGGGCAGGGTTCCTGCGCAGGGTGGTCCTGCCTGGGGCGCTTCCCGGTTTCTTCCTGGGCCTGCGCTTCGCCGTGACGGGCGCCTGGGTATCCCTGGTGGTGGTGGAACAGATCAACTCCACCAGCGGCATCGGCTACATGATGGAGCTCGCCCGCACCTACGGCCAAACCAACATCATCGTCCTGGGACTGGCCGTCTACGGCATCCTCGGACTCCTCTCAGATGCAGCCGTCCGGCTCCTAGAACGAAAGGCCCTGTCATGGCAGCGAACACTGGCGGGCTAAGCCTCACCGCCCCTCCCACCCGGGAGGTTTCCGTCCGCAACCTCATCCGCAGCTTCGGACCGAAGGGCGTCCTCAACGGCGTAGACCTGGACATTGCTCCCGGCGAGTTCGTGGCCCTCCTGGGACCCAGCGGCTGCGGCAAGAGCACCCTCTTGCGTGCCCTCGCCGGGCTGGACCGGGACGTCCGCGGAAGCGGCGTGGTCCAGGTTCCCGAACAAGTGTCCGTGGTGTTCCAGGATTCGCGGCTGCTGCCGTGGGACACCGTGCTTGGCAACGTCACCTTGGGCTTGAAGGATCACGACGCCGATGCCCGCGGCCGCCGCGCACTCGCCGAAGTGGGGCTTGCCGGACGGGAGAAGGCGTGGCCCCATGAGTTGTCCGGAGGCGAACAGCAGCGCGTCGCCTTGGCACGGTCGCTGGTCCGGGAACCCCGGCTGCTGCTGGCCGATGAACCCTTCGGGGCCTTGGACGCGCTCACCCGTTTGAAGATGCATGCCCTGTTGAAGGACCTGGTTGCCGCGCATCGTCCTGCCGTGCTGCTGGTCACCCATGATGTGGACGAAGCGATCACGCTCGCCGACCGGGTCATCGTGCTCCAGGACGGCCGTGTGGCCCTGGAACGTGTCACCGGTTCCCGCGAGGCCGGAACCGCCGTCGAACATTCCGCCCTCCGAACCGAACTGCTGGGCGCCCTGGGCGTCACAGCCGCTGCCTGAATCCCAACCCGCAAAGGAATCAACCATGACTACTCCGCCACGCCACCTCCACCTCAACGCCTTCCTCATGAGCACCGGCCACCACGAAGCATCCTGGCGGCTTCCCGAAAGCGATCCCCTCTCCTCCACCAGGATCGAGCACTACCAGCACCTGGCCCGGACCGCCGAACGGGGCAAGCTGGACTCCATCTTCTTCGCCGATTCCCCCGTGCTGTTCGGCGAAGTGGGCAGGCGTCCAGTCGGCAAGCTGGAACCCACTGTCCTGCTCACGGCCATCGCAGCTGCAACGCAGAAGATCGGCCTGATCGCCACCGCTTCCACCACCTACAACGAGCCCTTTAACCTCGCCCGCCGTTTCGCATCCGTGGACTGGGTCAGCGGCGGCCGTGCGGGGTGGAACGTCGTGACGACGGCCGGTCCGGATGCCGCCCGGAACTTCGGCGTGGACGACCAGCCCGCCCACGCTGTCCGCTACGAGCGGGCCGCGGAATTCCTTGAGGTTGCGCAGAAGCTCTGGGACAGCTGGGAGGACGACGCCGTGCTGGCCGACAAGGCGGAGGGCGTGTGGGGAGATTCCACCAAGATCCGCGCCATTGAGCACGTGGGCAAGCACTTCCGGGTCCGCGGTCCCTTGAACGTTCCGCGGTCCCCGCAGGGCCACCCGCTGATAGTCCAGGCCGGGTCCTCCAACGACGGCAAGAAGCTCGCTGCGCAGTACGCCGAAGCCGTGTTCACCGCCCACCAAACCTTGGCCGACGCGCAAGCTTTCTATGCCGACCTCAAGGCACGCACCGCGGCCGTGGGAAGGGATCCCGAAGGCATCAAGATCCTGCCGGGCATCGTTCCCGTGATCGGATCCACCGAAGCCGAAGCCCTCAAGCTGGAACGCGAACTGGATGAGCTGATCAAGCCCGAGTACGCCCGGGAACAACTGGCCAAGACCCTGCGACTCTCACCCGAGGATCTTCCCTTGGACCGCCAACTGCCGGCCGATCTCCCGTCCGAGGACGAGATTGAGGGTGCCAAGAGCCGCTACACGCTGATCGTGGAACTCGCACGGCGCGAGCAACTGACAGTCCGCCAGCTCATCGGGCGCCTTGGCGGAGGCCGTGGGCACCGTACGTTCTCCGGCACGCCTGAACAGGTTGCGGACGCCATCCAGGACTGGTTCGACGCCGGTGCCGCCGACGGCTTCAACATCATGCCGCCGGTACTGCCCTCCGGGCTGGAAGTCTTCGTGGACCAGGTGGTGCCCATCCTCCAGCAGCGTGGGTTGTTCCGGACCGAGTACACGGCGTCCACGCTGCGCGGCCACTATGGTCTGGCCCGGCCGGAGAACCGTTTCGCGAACGCCGAGGCACGCGAACTGACCTCCATCGGCTCTGCCTTCTAGCGCTTGGGCCAGCTCCACAGCGGACCCTCCAGCGAGCCCAGTCCCTTGATCCTGGTCTCGCCAAGATCCTTGTAGAGCTCGTGTTCGTGGGCTTCGCCGCTGTCCCGCAGCGCCCTCAGCAGGGCCTCGGAGTGGGTCACCACTATCACCTGGCTGCTGGCACTGGCCTGGACGATCAGTCCTGCCAGTGCCGGCATCAGGTCCACGTGGAGGCTGGTCTCGGGTTCGTTGAGCACCATGAGCTCCGGCGGGCGGGGTGTCAGGAGGGCCGCGGTCAGCAGCAGGAAACGAAGAGTCCCGTCCGAGAGTTCCGCCGCCTTCATGGGCCTGAGCATCCCGGGCTGTTTCAGCTCAATACTGAACCGGCCTTCCTCGCTCACCGCGACGCTGAGCCGGCTCCCCGGGAAGGCATGATCGACGGCGGCATCCAACTGCCGCTCGAAGCCCACCTCCCGGAGGGTCTGCAGGGCCGCCGCCAGGTCTTTGCCGCTGTGGTGCAGTACCGGTGTACGGGTCCCCAACTGTGCCTGCCTGGCCGGCGCGTCCGCATCGGTCCGGAAATGGTCGTAGAAACGCCAAGAGCGCACCGAATCCCGGACCCGGAGGACTTCGGGAGCCCTGTCCAGGTCCGAGACCTCGGTCAGCATGCTCTGGAACGTATCCAGTCGACGGGAAAGCTCGGCCCAGTCTCCGTCCGGTCCCCGGAGCCGGGCCAAGCCTCCCTTGCGGTCCACCAGCAACGAGCCGGGCCGCGCCACCGGCCCCGAGAAGATCTGCTCCCGCTTGATTTCGGGATCGCGGCTGAACGCCGTGGGACGTGGCCTGCCGGTTTCCTCATCAAAGCCCGCTCCGCCCGGCACCGGGATGCCGAGATCCACCAGGTACCCGAAGTCATCCCCCGAATAGCCCAGCTTCAGGTTGATGACGTCCGTCCGGACGGTGCCCTGGACCGGCACCTCTCCACGCCGCATGGCCTCGCTGATGGTCTCGGGTCCCGCCCACAGCGTGGACGCCAGTCCACCGTCACGGGCCAAGGAACCCACCACGTTGCCCGAGTCCCCGCCGGCACACTCCGCCAACAAGCGCAGCGCCCGGTACAGGGACGACTTTCCGCTGCCGTTGGCCCCGGTCACCACATCCAGCCCATGAAGCTCCATGGTCAGGTCACGGATGGAACGGTAGTTGGCGATGGCCAGGGTACGGATCATGGGGACATCACAGCGGGAACGTGCCGGACAACTCCAACGTGCCGGCACACATCCACGCCGCCAACCGATCCTCGGTGCTTGGGCCGCCGTCGAGCGGGCTGGCGAGCTTCGGCCTGCGAACCCAGCAGCCCGCTTCCTCCGCAATCAAAGCGCCCGCGGCGAAGTCGTGCTCGTTCAAGCCACGCTCGCCGAACGCGTCAACGGTGCCGTCCGCCACGAAACAGAGGTCAAGTGCTGCGGAGCCGAGCCTTCGAATGTCCGCGAAGCTGTCAATGAGCCCCACCAGCCCTTCTGCCTGGCTGGCGCGCGTGGCGGGATCGTAACTGAATCCCGTGGCCAGGATCAGCCCCTTCCGCCCCGGTACGGGACCGGCCAGCCGCGTGGACTCCCCCGCTGCTTCCAGCCAGGCACCGTGACCCCTGGCCGCCGAATAGACGCGTCCCAAGGCCGGTGCGTGCACCACGCCGGCCAGCCACACGCCGTCGGCATCCGCGACCGCCACCGACGTGGCGTAGTAGGCGATGTTGCGGATGAAGTTGGTGGTGCCGTCCAGCGGGTCGATCGACCAGCGGTATCCGGAGGCATCCTCCGGCCGGGTGGTGCCGTGTTCCTCGCCGGTCACGGTGTCGTTCGGGCGGGCCTCATTGATGGCCTTGCGCACGGCGTTCTCCGCGGCAACGTCGAACTCGGTGACCCAGTCCCCGGCCTCGCCCTTGTTGGACATGCCCAGGCCATCGCCGCCGCTGCCCGAGACAGAGCGCCGGGCCAACACGGCCGCACCGGCGGCGGCAGCCTTCTTGGCCGCTTCCAACAGGTCCAGGACGTCGACGTGCTGCCCGGTCATTCGGCATCCCCTTCAACCGGCACCGAGGCTTCTCCTTCGCCTTCCTGGGTGTCTGGAACGGCGGGCCCGTTGGCCAGCAGCTCACGGAAGCCGTCCTCATCCAGCACCGGGATGCCCAGCTGTTCGGCCTTGTCCAGCTTGGTTCCGGCGGCCTCACCGGCCACCAGGTAACTGGTGTTCTTGGACACCGATCCGGCAGCCTTGCCACCGCGGATGATGATGGCTTCCTTGGCCTCGTCGCGGCTGAAGTTGGGCAGGGATCCCGTGACCACAATGGTGAGCCCTTCCAGGGTGCGCGGGGTTGCGGTGTCCCGCTCGTCCTCCATGCGCACCCCCGCGGCGGCCCAGCTCTCCACGATCTCGTTGTGCCAATCCACGGCGAACCACTCTGTGAGGGCGGCCGCGATGGTGGGCCCTACGCCGTCAACGTGGGCGAGCTGTTCTTCGGTGGCATTTCTGATGGCGTCCATGCTGCCGAAGTTCGTTGCCAGGGCACGCGACGCCGTGGGGCCAACGTGCCGGATGGACAGTGCCACCAGCACGCGCCACAGCGGCTGCTTCTTTGCCTTCTCCAGTTCGGCGAAGAGCTTCTCCGTGGTGGCGGTCGGCTTGGAAGGAGTCTTGGCCGTTGCCTTGGTGTAGAAGTACGGCACCAACTCATACTGGCCGGTGGCCACGCCCTTGGACTTCTTTTCGCGGCGGATCAGTACGTTGGCCAGGTCTTCCCGGGTCAGGCTGAACAGCGCGGCTTCGCTGGTGAGCGGAGGGATTTCCGGCTCGGCGGGCTGGGTCAGGGCGATCGCGGCTTCCCAACCCAGGGCCTCGATATCGAAGGCTCCGCGGCTGGCTACGTGGAACACGCGCTCACGTAACTGGGACGGGCAGGACTTTCCGTTGGGGCACCGGATGTCCACGTCGCCTTCCTTGGACGGCGCCAGGGGCGTGCCGCAGGACGGGCACTCCGTGGGCATGACGAATTCGCGGACGGGAGGTTCCTGCTTGTCGCGCAAGGCGAGGACGGGACCGACGATCTCCGGGATCACGTCTCCAGCCTTGCGGAGGATCACGATGTCCCCGATCATGACGCCCTTGGCCTTCACCACGTCCTGGTTGTGCAACGTGGCCATGCCCACCGTGGAGCCTGCAACCTTGACCGGTTCCATGAGACCGAACGGCGTCACGCGGCCCGTCCGGCCAACGTTCACCATGATGTCCAGGAGTTTGGTGTGGACTTCTTCCGGAGGGTACTTGTAGGCCGCTGCCCAACGGGGCACGCGGGATGTGTAACCGAGGGCCCGCTGCGTGGCGAAGTCGTCGATTTTGACCACGATGCCATCGATCTCGTGGAGGAGGCTATGGCGCTTCTCGCCATAGTTCGCGATGAACTCCAAAACGCCTTCATAGGTGTCCAGGACCTTCGAATAGGGGCTGACGGGCAGCCCCCATTCGCCCAGCAGCCTGTACGTCTCCGACTGGCTGGTGGCTTCCAGCCCTTCCCGGGCACCGATGCCGTGGACGAACATGCTGAGTGGGCGCTTGGCCGTTTCGGCCGGATCCTTTTGCCGGAGGGAACCGGCCGCGGCGTTACGGGGGTTGGCCAGAGGGGCCTTGCCGGCTGCGACCAAAGCCTCGTTGAACTCGACGAAGGCCTTCGAGGGGATGAACACCTCACCGCGGATCTCCACCTCGGACGGATAGCCCGAACCGCTCAGCTGCCGTGGGATCTCCTTGATGGTGAGCACGTTGTGGGTGATGTCCTCACCCGTGGTTCCGTCGCCGCGGGTGGCAGCGCGGACCAGCTTGCCGTCGCGGTAGAGGAGATTGACGGCGAGACCGTCGATCTTCAGCTCGGTCAGCCACGCAATGGGCGGAACCCGGTCTCCCAACTTGGCCACCGTCGCTTCGGCCTTGCGGACCCAGGCCTCCAACTCGTCGAGGGAGAAAACATCGTCAAGGCTGTACATGCGCTGCAAGTGCTCCACCGCGGCGAAGGCGGCGGATACTTCGCCGCCGACCTCCTGGGTGGGTGAATCGTTGGAAACCAACTCCGGGTGGAGCGCTTCCATTTCCTCCAGGCGCCGGTACAGGACGTCGTACTCAGCGTCGGAAACCGTCGGTGCGTCTTCCTGGTAATAGGCGTACCGATACTTCCGGACCAGGTCCGCCAATTCCTGGTATTCGTCCCGGAGGTTCTCCGACGGCGGCGCCACCTCCTCAGCGACGATGGCCGCGGCGGCCCTGGAGGTGGTTTCGACCCGATCTGGATTCTCTGGAGTGCTCACAGGGTCTATCTTGCCAAAAGGCAGTGACAATATGTGCCCGCGGTCAGTGCGAGGACAGGCGGTTCTTGCTCCACAGGGCGAAGGCCAGACCGCCCAGGCCAACCAGCAGCACACCGCCGAGGATCCCGAACAGGCCCATCAGGTTCGGCCCGTTGTAGCTCGCGTTGGCCAGCACGGCAGCCTGCGTTTCCTTGCCCTTGTCGATGGGCGTGTCCCAATTGGAGGACTTCGAGGGGCTGGGGCTCGCGGAAGGGCTCGCCGAAGCGGTAGCCGGGGCTGCCGCCGTCGTGCTCGGTTCAGGAGCGGCCGACGGCGGTTGGGTCGCCTCGGGCTCAACTGTTGCCGGCGCCTGGACAACCGCAGGTTGTGGCGCCTGCACCGCGGGTGCCGGCGCCGCCGGAGCAGGAGCCGGCTGCTGCTGGGTCTCACGGACGCGCGTCGGCTCAGGCCGGGGCGTGGGCTTCGTCTTGCCCGTTTCCGGCGCCAGGCCCGGCTGGGTCGGCGTCGGTTCCGTTGGCGCGGCCAAGGACGGGCACGAACCGGCAGTCGCCGGAACACACGGCGCCGCGTGGGCGGCCGTTTGCGGCAGCACCCACGCGCCTGCGGCGAGCAGGATACCCGCCAGGACGGCAGGCACCCGGCGTCGCAGGCCGGAGGGCATCACGGTATGGAGAACGGTGCGTTGCATGGAGCATGACCTCGCTTGGGCGTTGGGGCGCTTGAGGCGATCCGGAAAGGCGAATGTTTTCGGCATCCTCCTACACGAGGCCATGCAGATGCAAATCCTAGCCGCGGTTCTCCGGGGGCATGGCCACTTGCAGCTTCCGTACCTTGCCTCGCCCAACGATGTAGCCGCGGCCCGGAATGAAGTCCTTGCCGAGGCGTCCAAGGGAGGTGTTGAGGAGGCTGTCGCCTTCCACGTCGCCCGGGTTGAGCAGCAATCCGCGCCTGCCCGATTTGAAGGGCTGGGCCAGCGACCATGCCTGCGACCACGTGGACGTTTCGGACTCGCCCACCACCCACTGGTCGGCCTTGATGGCAGCGGTGACAAGCCGTCCCACCCCGGACTCGGCCAGCGTGTCCGTGAACTCGGTCAGGCCTTCGATGAAGATTGCCATTGTGCCGGGGTTGTCCGCGGCCTTGTCTACGAGGTCGTCAACCACGTCCGAGACTTCGTCGGGACCCACCAGGGAACGGCTCCAGATGTTCAGGGACGCCACAGCCGACCGGCGCGAACCGATGTAGATCAGGTCCGTGCGCGGGTTCGAGCGCCGCAAGGCGTAGGCGAGCGTGACCAGGGCGACGGTGCGTCCGGAGCCGGGAGGCCCGGCCAACAACAACGGGCCCTTGGCGGCGATGGCAGCAGAGCCGAGAGTCTCGTCGTCGACGCCGATCACCGGGTTGTCGGCAGAACCCACCGGGAGGATGTCCAGGTCCACGAGTTCGGGCAGGCGCTGGATCTGCGGCGCGTGGTCCAGGCCCTGGCGGACCATGGCTTGGCTGAGCTTGGATACTTCGCGGGCCTGGAGGGCCAGGTTGGAGTTTCCACCCAGCACGGCGAGCTGCACTTCCAGGCCGTCAAGCAGCCCACGCCCGGGAGGCGAAGCCGCGTTGAGGACGTCCTTGGGAACATCGAGGGTCATGTAGTCGTCTTCAGAGCTCAGCCTCAGGACCAGCCGCTTCTGGATGGAAGCAAGGAGCGACGCCGGGACGGAGTTGGGACGGTCACCGGCAATAACCAGGTGGATGCCCAGGGGACGTCCGTCGGTGGCCAATTGGAGGAAGATGTCCCACAGTGCGGACAGGTTGCTGTACTCGTAGCCCTCGCGGAAGGAGGACATGCCGTCCACGAGGATGAAGAGACGCTTCTCGTCGGGTCGGTTGGCCAGCTCCCGGTACTCCACGATGGTGGAGGCCCGGACCTCGGCAAAGCGGGTGGCCCGGTCATCGGCGATGTCCTTGAGCCAGCGCAGGAGCCGGCCTACCCTTTCCACGTCGTCGCCGTTGATGATTTCGCCAACGTGCGGCAGGCCGTCCAGCATCTTCAGGCCGGAGGATCCGCAGTCGATCCCGTACACATGGACGGGACCGCCGCGGGGAGTCACGGCAGCGGCGATCGCGATGCCCCGCAGCGCGGCCGACTTACCGGAGCCGCCGGTTCCGTAGACAGCCATGTTGCCGTCGCGGTCAGGTTCGTAGAACACCGTGGGCTGGTCCTGGTGGGCAGGATCGTCGGCAACACCGAGCAACAGCCGCTCATCCGTGCGGGGATTGGGCAGCTTGGAGAAGTCGTAGGTGGTGGCGAGTTCGTTGAGCCACGGCTTGCGGGGAGGCTCGATCTCCAGCACGTCCGCGGCCCTGATGATGTTGGCTGTCATCCGGGCAATGTCGTTGGGACCGGCCGGATCTTCCATGACGTCCGTGGCTGGCGGCGGCTCCCACGACGGTCCTGAGCCAAAGGCCATTTCCACGATGTCGATGCGGGGCCGCTGCGGTTTGTCCGTGGTCCAGCCGCCGGCGTAGCCGGTCTGGAAACCCTGGATCCGTCCCGGACCGGTCTTGGCGGCACCTCGGCCGGGAATGGAGGGATCGAAGTAGGCTGCTGTGGGAACACCCAGGATGTCCACGGCATCCACTTCATCGGCCATGCGGAGGGCCACCCGGAGGTTGGTGTTGGCCCGGAGGTTGTCCTTGATGACGCCGGCAGGACGCTGGGTGGCCAGGATCAGGTGCAGGCCGAGGGAACGGCCACGGGCGGCCACGTCCACCACGCCGTCCACGAACTCCGGGACCTCGGTGGCCAGGGCCGCGAATTCGTCCACGATGATGATCAGGTACGGGGGTGCCTCGGGGTCCGCTTCGCGCTGCAGGGCAAGGAGGTCCTTGGCTTTCTTCCGGTTCAGCAGGCGTTCGCGGTAGTGCAGTTCGGCGCGGAGCGAGGTCAGCGCCCGTCTTACCAGGTGCGGCGAAAGGTCGGTCACCAGGCCAACCGTGTGGGGCAGGTGCAGGCAGTCCGCGAAGGCAGCGCCACCCTTGTAGTCCACGAACAGGAAACTGACCCTGTCCGGGCTGTAAGCGGCGGCCATGCCCATCACCCACGACTGCAGGAACTCGGACTTGCCGGCGCCCGTGGTTCCACCCACCAGTGCGTGGGGCCCCTCGTTCTTGAGGTCGAGGTAGAAGGGCTCCACGCCCTTCGATCCCACCAGGGCCCGCAGGCTGCCGTTGTCCTTGCGGTTGGGTACGGCGCTGGCGTGCACGGAGTTGTTCTCCCGCCACCGCTCGGCCACCGACTGCGGGTTGTCCATGAATTCCTTGCCGATCAGCGCAGCGTAGGACACCGCGCGGGGCAGGTCGGAATCGTCCTCGAGCGGATTGCCGACGTCCACCAGGGGCGACATCATCCGGGCGAGTTGCGTTGCCAGTCCGGCGTCGAGGCTTTCACAGCTGACCGGGTAGGTGTGGCGGCCCAGCCGGACCTGTCCCGTGGTGGTGCCGTGATCGCCGTCGACGGAGAGGAAATCCCGGCAAGCGGCCGGAAGTGACTGCACGTTGGCTGCCACCCACATGACGTGGACCCCATAATCCGGGCCGCGTTCCACGAGACGGGTGAGGCGTCCGCGATCCACGGGGGCGTCGTCTTCCACCACCACCAGCACTGCGGGGACCACCGGGCCGGGAGTGTCCTCGTGCTCGTCCTTGAGCCCGGGCCTGGGCTGCTGCCCGGGTTCTTTGGCCTGCGCTTCGCGCTGTTCCACGAGGTCCTCCAGGCGGGACAGCAGCGTGGATCCGGCGGCCGGGCCGGCGGCAAGGTGGTCGCCGGAGAGCGGGCTGTGGCCGGAACCGACGTGCGGCAGCCACTGCAGCCAGTCCCAGCGCTCACGGGAGCGCGGGGACGTCAACGCCGTGACAACCAGTTCCGCCGGCGAATGGAGGCCCACCAACTGGAGCACCATGCCCCGGGCAACGTCGTCCACCACGCTGCGGTCGCCCGCCACGCCAAAGGATCCCGAGGTCCGCAGTTGGGACACGATGGGAACGCCTTCGATGATGCGGACTTGCTGCAGGCACTCCTGGATTTCCCGCATGTACTTGGGTTCGGTCTCGTTGGCACCGGGCTCGTCGAACTGGATGCGGGACGGCGCGGACCCAAGGCCGAACCTTACGCCCAGGAAGTGCTGGTGTTCGGGCCGGTTGGTCCAGAGCAGCGGTCCCAGCTTGTAGATAGCATCCACGGTGTCGCTGACGGAGGGCGCCTCCTGCAACCGGACGGCACGCTCGATGTTCTGCTGCCGGTCGATGTCCTCGCGGAAGGCCAGCATGGCAGCCCTGAAGTGCTTGTGCCCTTCCTTGGCCTGCTTCTTGCCCTGCATCTTGTGGTCCACATAATGGCCCACGACGAACAGCGGCATCATGGCCATGAAGATCACCGAGAGCAAGTTCTGCGTCAGGGCGAACAGGACACCACCCATCAGGAGCGGCGTGATGAGCATGATGTACGGGAACGGCTGGTGCTCAGGTCGCTTCGGGCCTGCCGGCGGTACCCGTTTGGGCGATTCGAACCTCGGCACCACGCGCGGCGAGCGGTTGAAATCCACCAGCGGCGACGTCGGCCCGCCGGAGTGGTTTCTGGAAAGCGAAACCACTCCCACGGTGGTGTCGCCCAGGGTGACCGTATCCGAGGATTCCAACGTGGCCCGGGTGACGGGCAGGCCATCCATCAGGAGGCCGTTGGCCGAGTTGGTGTCAACGATTTCCACCGTTTCGCCCACGGTGATCCGCGCGTGGCGCTTGGACGTCAACGGGTCGCTCAACCTGATGTCGACGTCCCGGTCCCGGCCGATGTAGCTGGTGCCGAAGGGCAGCGAAAATTCGCGTCCGACGTCGGGCCCTGCCATGACGCGCAAGGTGGCCGCAGCGGGTCCGCGGTCCACGCCGTGCCCGGTCGAGGCGAACTGTTCGCTCACTTGGGCCAGCGACACACGCGAGCCGGGCCGCAGTCCGGACTCCAGCAGGTTGTCGGCAGGCTTGAGGATCTGGCCGGAGAGCCCGCCGCCCACGAACGCTTCGTCCACGCTGATGGACAGGTTCGACGGCGGTTCGGTTCCCTTCCGTGCGGGGTCGGCTGCCCAGAGTTCCGTGGCGATATCGGCCACCGTGGCGCGGCCATCCACCGTGACGGCGAGGTCTTTTGCTTCCGCGGGGTCTCGCCGCAAGGTCAGGCGGAACTTCATCCTTCGTCGACTCCAGTCTCGGTTTCCAGGAGGTACAGGTCTGCGGCGGTCACCAGGTGGGAGGTCACGGCGTGCTCCACCAAGCGGGCGCGGCGGTTGGTGGCGAGTTTGCCCGCTCCCCCACGCAGGCCCACGACGCCCACGCGGTCCAGCTTGTCGCACACGTTGTCCAGCTTCCGGTTGAACCGGGTCAGGGCCCAGCCGAGCCGCTTGGCAGCCTCGGCCGAGGACGGGATGGCGCTGAACCCGGTGCCTTCACGGCGGAGCATGGGCTCGGCCAAGGCAACAATCAGTGCCTTCTGCGAGTCGGTGAACACCACGGGACCAATGGTGGTGTCGCCGGCCTGGTCCTCGTCACGGGCTTCGTGCCGGAACGAGGGCGTCTTCAGATGCACGGCGAATTCGTACGTGGTGGGTCCGGCCGTGAAAATGACGTTGGTGTGGCTGAAAACCAGCGGAATGCGGGCACCCGGTGCAAGCCAGGCCTGCATGCCGCCGGAACCATCGGCGATGGTGGCGGACAGCATGCTGCCCACGTTGCTGAGCCACCAGATGCCGTCATACCGGGCGATCTGCAGGAAACGCCGGTGCAGGTAAGGGTTATCGTCGACTTCGAGGTCGCCTTCGCGGCCAATGTCAAAGACGTCCTCGTCAGACGGTTCGTACCATTCGCCACAGAAATCTATTGCTAGATCCCCCATGATCTGTGCCTCCTCGCTGGGCAGTGTGTGTCTTTCATGGCCTGCTACTTCTCCAGGCACGCAATGGAGTCAGGACCACCGGGCGAAGCGGAACCGTCGGAGCGGACAATGATGACCTGGACACAGATGGGCAACTCACTGAATCCCGAGACGAAAGCCTTCTCGGTACCGGTGGTTTGGTAGGCCCCGTCTGCCTTGGCCGATTTGGTCCGCCATTTATAGGAGTCGTCCTTCCCTGGCTGGGGGTTTTTCCAGGAAAAGACCACAATGTTCGGATCCTTGGTGTCCCGCGCCGCGCTGAGTCCCACGACGTCCGGAACGTTGCCGTCCCCGATCGGATCTGCCGGCGGCTTGCTTGCCGACTCCGTCGGTGCCACCTTGGGCTGGGCCGAACCGCCCAGCACCACGCCAACCACGACGGCGACAACCAGGACCGCGCCGCCGGTGACGGCGAGCCACAGATTACGTTTCCCGTGGTCGGCTTGCGGGGCCTCTTCCGCCGCGGGCGCGGCGCCGGGCGCCGAACGGTTGACGGTTGCATCGAGGTTGTCCGACGCCGGTTGCCAGCCCCGAAGGACAGTGGATTCTGCAGTCTCCGGTTCCGCCTCGGCAGGCCTGATGGACCTGGCATCCGGCATCTGGAACTGCGGCGTGTACGTCTGGGCCGGCGGCAGCTGCGGAGCCTGGGTGGGCTGTGGCTGTGTTGGCTGCGGCCGGGCCGTTCCCGGACGCGTGGTCTGCGGACTGGTTCCGGGCACCGTGGAGGGGAACGTCCGGGCCGGGAACGTGGGAGCCGAGCCGGTGGTTGCTGTTCCCGAGGCATCGGGATCGATCGAAGCGATGCTCCGGACGCGGGTTTCCTCCACATTGTCGTCCGGGTGCTGCTCATCCCCGTGCCCGGGTTCGGCGAGGACCTCGAATGGAGTGACCGAGAGGTTCAGCTCAGCCTGGATTCGTTGCAAGGCCAGGGCGAAGGCATGGGCCGAGGAGTACCGGGAGTCCGGAGACTTGGCCATGGCCGTGGCAAGGACCAGCTCCAGCGATTCGGGCACGTCGGCCCGTCCCAGCCGGGGCACGGGAGAGTTGGTGATCCGCGAAATCAGTTCGCGTTGCGAGTTGTCCTGGCCGGGAAGGACGAACGGGGAACGGCCCGCCAAAAGGGTGTAGAGCGTGGCGCCCAGTGCCCAGATGTCCACGGGAACACCGTCAACGGCACCACCGCGGAACTGTTCCGGGGGCGACCACGGGATGGACATGCCGGCGTCGTCATCGCTGTCCGTGCCGATGGTTCCGGAAATGCCGAAGTCCGTCAGGGCGGGCCGGTTGTAGTCCGTGACCAGGATGTTGGCTGGCTTGATGTCACGGTGGACGATGCCTGCCCGGTGGGCGGTCTCGACGGCGGACGCCACCTGGATGCCGACGGCCAGGACCTCGTCCACGCTGAAGCGTTGGCGACGGTACCGGACATCCAGGCTCGGCCGGGAGCAGTACTCCATGGCCAGGTACGAGTGCCCGTTTTCGGTGATCTCCGCTTCGAAGATGGTCACGATGTACGGGTGTGATGACAATTGCGCCATCAGGTTCGCCTCGGACTCGAAGCGGCGGCGCGCGCCCTCGGTCTTCAGGTCGGAGAGCAGCACTTTAACGGCCACTTTTCGGCGCGGCCTGTCCTGCTCGTACAGGAAGACGTCGGAGAAACCACCGGAACCGAGCAGGCTGATGTACTTGAACCCCGGGATGGGTGGAGGCGGCGCGGGGGGCCTCTTGGAACTCAAAGAATCTCCTCGAAACGCAATGAAATGTTGTCACCCAGTTCGGCGATGTCGCCGTCCAGCAGGATGGCCATCTCGTTTTGGGCAAGCCGGCGCGGGGCCTGGCCTTCCCTGATCAGGACGGTGCCGTTGGTGGCCTTGAGGTCGCACAGCATGACGTGCCAGCCTTCCAGCCGCACCTCGACGTGGGATCGCGAAATGTCACCGCCAGGGCTCTCCACTTGGACAAGGCGCGGCATGGTGCCACCCTGCACCCGGGAGACCGAGGGCTGGCGGCCGATGATGAGCGACTGGTCAAGGTCAATCAGCTCGCCGGTGGACAACCGCATCCGGCCCAGCCGCGGACGGGGAACCTGCACCGCGTCGCCGGACAAGGCCACGCCGCACGCCGCGCACTGCGGGTAGGTGGGTGGATTGGCATGGCCTTGGGAGCACACGCGTGCCAAAACGCTCGGACCGTTGCCCGCAGGCGCGCTGGCTTGGTCCGGAGCAGACGCCGCCGTGGGGAGGTCGTCTGCCACGCTGCTCTTCATGATCGTCTGGCCGTCATGGTCAGGATCGTGCTCCGGCACGGACTGCGCCGTTTGTACAGGTGCCGGCGGGACGGGAGCAGTTGGGACAACTGCCGGCGGAGCCGCAACGCCGGACGCTTCCGGCCCACCCTGCGGCGCCGACGTTCCGGTGCTGCCGCGCAGCCACGGCACGGAGTCGATCAAAGCGGGCACGCCAAGGGGCGCGGACGCCGGTTCCACGGCAGGCCCCGCTGGCGCGGCAGCAGTCCCAGCTGGAGCGGCAGGCGAAGGCCCGACGCCGGAGCCGCCGTTCGCGGCCTGCTCCCCCACTGCCTGCTCCCCCACTGCCTGCTCCCCCTCGATCGGGGCCGACCTGGGCGGCTCCGTGGTCTTCGGTGCCGGAGGCGCGGGGACATCGTGCTCATCGGAATCGTCCGCAATCCGTACGGCAGCGTCCTCGATGTTCCGCATCACCGTCTTGTCCCACAAATGGTCATAGTTGGTGGTGGTTTCCAACGTCGGAAGCAGCGGATCCGTGGTGCTGGTGTGCACGGGAACCCCGGTTGAATCCTCAGAGACGTCGGGCTCGGTGCCGGAATCAGCAGGCTTGTCCGGTCCGGACTGATCGGAGTCGTCCGGAAGTTCGGGGCCACCGGGCTGATCGGAGTCATCCGGAAGCTCGGGGCCGCCCGCCTGATCGGAGTCATCCGGACGCTCGGGGCCACCGGGCTGATCAGAGTCATCCGCCTGATCCGAGCCTGCCACCTCACCCGGGCCACTTCCCTGTTCCAGCCCTTCAGCCGAGGACGTATCCCCCGCGCCACCAAAGGCCAGTGCGTGCGGCGCGATGGTCAAGCCGAGATCGGCATCGGGGTAGCCGAGGACCGTTTCATCGGACACCGGGGCCGGAGAAACCGGTGCCTCGGAGTCAGGCTGATTCGGAATTTCGGCCGCCGTTTCCACCGCGTTGGCCTCGCCCGGGACCCCAACCGCTGTGGCCACGGCTCCCGCGGCCGGCTGTACCGGCTCTTCAAGGTCCGCCCCGTCCGTGAGCTCAACATCCACGCCGGACAAGCGCACCACGCCCTCAACCAAAGGCAGGGGTGAGCCGTCCGGCAGCGGCAGGCTGCCACCCGCCGTCGTGCTTGAAGCGATCCGCAGGCTGTACGCGTCAGCCGAGCTGAACCGCCGCTCCGTCCACGTGGTGACGTCCCGGCCGCTGACCTGCTCGCCGCCGGAGCCGGACCGGGCCCCGGTGGACTGGACCGTGAGCTCGAGGTCGCCGCGGAGGAACACCCGCAAGCCGTCCTTGGCGTCGATGATTCCGAAGGGCGGAATCCGGCTCAGGGAGACACCGAAGGCATCGGTGACTTCGTGGAGGACTTCGTGGGCTTCCGGCACGGTCGCCAAAACGTTCCACACCACGTCGATCAACGATGCAGGAGTGTCCGGTCCCAGCAGGACCACTGTCCCTTGGCGCACGACGCCAAACCAGTCACCCTGGCCGTAGCGGGCAACCATCGGACTGTTACTGCTTGGCATCTGCACCGGCCTCGGTCTCCGGGCCGGCGTCATCGTCATCGGCCCCGTGGTCCTCCGTGCTGTGGTCTTCAGTGCCGTTCACCCAGGCCCGCGGGAGGGTGTCTTCTTCCACCTCGGATTCCACTTCCGGGCGCGGAGCGGTGGTGGCGATGCCGGCGTCGTTCAGGACGTTCTTGGCGTCAACCACGATCACCGTGACGTTGTCCCGGCCGCCGCTGCGGAGCGCTGCCTGGATCAAGGCATCCACGGCGTCCTGGGGGTGCGCTACGGTGCTGAGGACGCGGAACATGTGATCATCGCCGAGCTCTCCGTTGAGCCCGTCGGAGCAGACCATCACGCGGTCGCCCTCCTGGATGGGCAGCAGCCAGAAGTCCGCCTCGGTTTCGTCACCGGTACCCAGGGCGCGGGTGACGACGTGGCGGCGCGGGTGGATCGAGGCCTGTTCCGGAGTGATGTCTCCGGAATCCACCAGTTCCTGGACCTCCGAGTGGTCAACGCTCACCTGCGAGAAGCCGCCTTGGCTGAGGAGGTAGGTCCTGGAGTCGCCGATGTTCATGACCAGCCAGTAGGGCACGCCCATCTGCTCCACCACCACCACGCCGGACAACGTGGTCCCGGCGCGGCCACCGGTCGCGTTGCGGATGGCCGCATCTGCCTTGAGCAGGCACGCCTGGAGTTCCCCGGCCGTCGCCGAACGGGTGCCGGTGGCCAGTTCCGGAGCGCTGCCCAGGGTGCGGACGCACATACCGCTGGCGATCTCCCCGGCCTCGTGGCCGCCCATGCCGTCCGCCACTGCGAAGACGGGATCGGAGGCGATGAACGAATCCTCGTTCAGCTCCCGCCGCAGGCCGCGATCCGTCCCGTAGCCGTAACTCAGCTGGAAACTGGGGCCACTGGGGGCGGCAAGGGCGTCGGCATCCGGGCTTGCCGGCTGTGAGTTCATGCTTGTCCTAGGTGGAAGGAACGGTCCCCGAAGTGAACGGTGGAACCGGGTCGAACAAAGACGGCCTCGCCCGGATGCAGCCGGGTCTGGATGCCGTCAGGCGTGGTGACGGCGCTGCCGTTGGTGGAATTGCGGTCGGTGACCCAGACGCCGTCGCCGTCCACCCGCAAATGCAGATGGGTCTTGGAGATCGACCGGCCGGGATCGGAAACCGGGAGCAGCTGCTGGGTGGCTTCTCCTGGCTGGGGTGCGGGGTTTCGGCCAAGCAGCACGGTGCCGCCGAGCTGGACATCCTGCCCGTCGTCCACGCGGATCCGCAGTACCGCCTCCACGCGCGCGGCGCCCGGCCGCATCTGGGTCCGGTCCAGGTCATCGTCCGGGTGCACCGCCGCGGGACTTTGGGCAGCTGGAGGAACGACGGCGGGGCTTGCGTTCCCGGGCCGCGGAGCCACCGGGGGCCGCCACTGGTTGGGGTCGTGGGAAGGCTGCGGAGCGGGAGCGTGGGGCGCGGTATTGGCCACGACGGGAGCCACTGCAGCCGCCTGGGCTGCGGGTTTCTGGGGCGCAACCGCCGAGCCGGGCACCGGCGAAGCCACGGGCTGCACGGGCGGCAGGTCCACGGGGGCGAAGCTGTAGGGTCCCTGGATCCCGCCCGTTGCTACGGGGTTGCGGCCGGCGTGGACGTCGAACACCAGCGATTTGGCTGCCTTGTCATGCCAACCCCGGAGCTTGCCGTTGCTGTCCCAGGCGTTGGAGACCACCACCAGGATGGCCCACACCACGCCAAGGCCCATCAACGGGAGGCCAATGAACAACATCAGCCCAATAAGTCCCAGACCGGAGAACACGCCTGCCGCGATGCTGCCGAGCAGCAGTACTCCCCCGGTGATGATGCCACGGACAAAGACGGCACCCGCGCCGGGTGCATAGCCGTCAGCATCCGAACTGCGGATGCCCATCACCTGGTTGCCGATGGTGTTGCCGGACTTGGCTTCCAACGCCAGGAGCACAATCATGTAGACCACGGTGAACGCGAGGCCGATGCTGCCCAACAGGACCAGCAACCCGGTGTCGTAGACAATGAAGCCGTTCCGGCGGGTCTGGGTGATACCGGCGATCCCGATGGCGAAGGTGGTGGCAAGCACAGCGACAGGAGCCAGCCAGTCCAAAACGGCCGCACCCAAGCGTTTACCGGCAGACGCCGGCGCGAGTTCAAGCTTCGTCGTCAAAGTGGTCCCTCCCCCTGGATTCGACGCTGCGCCGGCACCGGCTCCGGACTGTACCGGGAACGGTTGAACGGATCCGGCTGGCGCGGACACTACCGAGATACTACCGGCACCCGGCGCGACCTGCCGGGTCAAGGGATCCTGCGCAGCCGCCTGCGCGTGGTTGACGTTCCTGTCCCGGCGGGCTCCACGGTTGTTCAGCGGGGAGCCGCAGAAGGTACAGAACGATGCCCCGGGACGCACCGTGTGGCGGCAGGCCGGGCATGCTTCGGCCTCACTGCCCACTCTTGCCGCCCTTCGTGAACAAGGACCCGAGCCTGCTGCGGAGGCCGTTGGCCACACGCTCCTTCGGTGACCGTCCCTCCAGTTCCCTGCGCCTGAGGGCAGCCCGGCCGTCCGAGAGGAGGGAGCGCGGCGAGAAGCGGGCCTGCTGCCTCTTCCAGAAGCCCACGCTTCCCGTGATGCCGTCCAGTGACGAGTCCACGATCTCCCAGTACTCCTTGACCTCGGCTTCGCTGGGCTGCCCTGCACCGAACACAGCTGCGTCGGCGCGGTGCGCCAGCAATGTGGTGGTGGTCCCGGTGACGGGGAACGCCTCCGCGATCACCGACGCCGATTCGCGCCGGGTGGACTTGCCGTCGATCGAGGCGCCCATGTCCGTCGCCAGGCTCAACACTTCGTTCCAGCCTCCGCCCACGCGCTGGGCGGCGTGGCCGTCCCGGAACCGGGCTTTCCGGCGTCGTGCCTTCAACAGGAGAATCAGCAACAGCGGCAAGGCGAGGATCCCGATCGGAATCAACGCAACACCGATCGCCGCCAGCAGCGGACCCCAGAAGAGCCAAGGGTTGTTCTTTTTCTCGTCAGCATCAAGCGCGTCCGGTGTGGAGTCCGGCGGCAGGTCCGCCGGCTCCTGCGGCGGGGGCGGCGGCTGGAGTACCTGCGGCTTGGGCTTGGACTTGGTGTCCGGGTCCGGCGGGATGGGGACGTTGTCCTTGGGCGGGGTGGGATCGAAGGCCACCCAGCCGACACGGTCGAAGGCGACTTCCACCCAGGCGTGCACGTCCTTGCCGGTGATGTTGATATCGCCGGCGCCGTTCTCCGGGCTCTTGGGGTCAGGATAGAAACCCATCACCACGCGCGAAGGGATACCCAGGTGGCGCAGCATCAAGGACATGGCCACCGAGTACTGCTCGTCGTCACCGAGCATCTGCTTGGCAGACAGCAGGTTCCGTACGCGCGCAGAGCTGTGCCCGGGCAGGCTGGGCAACTGTCCGTCGGCGACGAGTCCGTTGCTGAAGGCACCGCTCTTCTGGAAGTGCGCTTCGATCTGCCGGACACGGTCGATCGCCGTGGGCGCGTCCGCGGAGAGCTCGTTGGCTTGCGAGGCCACGATCGGCGGAACTTCCTGCGCGTCAGGCAGCGTGATCTTGGCAAAGTCGTATTGGGTGAGCTGGCCGTGCTCCAGCGTTCCAGGATCGGAAACCTGGACGGTGTACTCATCACCCTTGGCCAGGCCGTTGGTGGTCACCGCGGTGTCCGTTCCGGCGTTGAAGTACAGCCCTGAAGCTGCCTCCGGGCTCTCCAGGAAGCTCAGGCCAGTGGTGTGCCGTCCGCCAGGAACAAAGTAGCCCTGGTAGTCCTCAATGGTGATGTCCAGCGTGTAGTTGGTGCTGGCCACCGGGCTGCCCGTGTCAGCGAGGGTGTTCAGTGAACGGGCATCGCCTACTTTGCTGAAGTTGCCCGAACTGTTGGGATCCATGGTGTAGTTCAAGCCGTTGAAGGAGTCCAGTGCGGCCAAGCGGACGCGGCCATCCTTGGGCAGGCCCTTGACGGAAAAGAGAGTCTGGTCCTTCTGGTCCTTCACGAAGTTGCGGAAGCTTGCCAGCGGAGTGATGTAGTCGCGGGGATCGAACGGCGGGACGATCGTGTTGCGCAGCACCTTCCGGTCATCGCTCGCAGTGACCAGCGGCGAGGCCACCGCGGTGATGCCGACGGCGGCGGCGATCACGGCTGCAGCAGTCCCCAGGCGGCGGAGCTTGCCACGGCGGGCCGTACCGGCGTCGTGGTCCGGACGGTTGGCCGACACCATCCTGGTGCTGCTCTGGCGCAACACGTCCCGGCGGAAGGTGGCCCACACGATCGAAATGATGGTCAGGGAAACACCGCGCTCCACGTTGAGGAAGCTGGCACTGGTGCTGAAGGCGATGCCCGTGACAAACAGTGCCAGAACGGGCAGGAGCGGCCAGTACGGGCTCTTGAGGCGCCAGGCCAACAGGCCCGCCCCCAGTGCCGTCAGCATCGAGCTCAGGAACGGAACAATGAGCATGCCGTTCGCGGTACCAACAGGCACGCCAACCGTCAGCATGTCCTTCCACGAGAACACGATGCCCAGCAACAGCGTGCGCAACGAATCCAGGCTCGGCAGGAACCCCAGCACGGCGGTGTCCGGCACTGCCAGGGCCGAGCCGAACAGCATGTAGGCGCCGAAGGCCAATGCAGTGGTAATCAGCAGGCCCAGCCGGAGGTGCGCGTTCAGCACCGCGATGCCCAGGCCCAGCAGGATTCCGCCCAGTCCGGCCACCAGGTAGCGTGCGTCCCCGCCGAAGCTCAGGCTGAAGCCAAGCACGCCCAGGAACAACAACGCCGCGAGGGCAACGCAGTCAACGGCAAAGTGCCACAAGGGCCGACCATCGGCGAAGATCGAGGCGCTGCTGTTGACCGCCCGCCTCCGCGTCCGGGCATCCGGCCTGCCGTCCCGCCGCTGGCGGTTGCGGGTGTTCGGCGCGGTGCTCATGCTGCCGCCTTTCGAAGGACAATGGCGAGATCGTCGAGGTCTCCCACGGTGAGGACTGTCAGGTCCGCGATGTTGGCGCGCGACGGCGCCGCGGCGGGCTGGACGCGAACGGCGAGGCTGCGGACTCCGGGCGGAACAGAGGCTGCCGCCGAACGGAGTTGCGTAGCCGTCACCTGGCTGCCCACCACGAAGAACACCACGGAGGCGTTCGGGACCGTATCGGCCAGGGTCCGGGCGAGGTCGACGGCGGTCTTCCGCATCGGCGCTCCGACGATCCTGGTCATGTCATCCAGCAGGTTGCGGCCGGTTTCGCAGCGCAAGGGGCCTTTTTGCGTCATGACATCCAGCTCGCGCTGTTCACGGATGGCCTGGCGCCCAATGGAGCCAGCCACGGAGATGGCCATCTCGAACTCGGCCTCGGAGTCATACTCGTCCAGGTTGATCGAGAGTGAAATGGCCAGGTGCGCCCGGCGGGTCTCCTCGAACTGACGGACCATGAGCTTGTTGGTGCGGGCCGTCGTCTTCCAGTGGATGTGCCTGCGGTCGTCACCGGGAACGTAGTCCCGCAGGGCGTGGAAGGAAACGTCTGCGCTGGACAGCTCGGTGGTGGGCATGCCTTCAAGGTCGCGGATAAAGCCCGCAGCCGATCCGCCGAGGGGAACCGTGCGGGGGTGGACGAACAAGTCCACCGGTTCCGTCCACAACACGCGGCGGCGGAGCAGGTGCAGCGGATCAGCCCGCACCGAGCGGACCGGGCCAACAACGATCACGGCGCGGCGGGCGGTGGGAATGGTGAACAGGTCCTCGTGGACCTGGGCAGGCTTCATGCGCGGCAAGTGGAAGATGGCCGTGTTGGAACCTACGGGAAGTTCCAGCGTGGCCGGCAGCAGCGGGCGGGTGGAGACGTTGGACACGGCAATGCTGCCCACCGCGTCGTCGCCAACGGCCACGCGGGTGCGTGCCAGGTCCAGCACCACGCCGTAGGCTGAGCGGCCAACAATGAACGCGATGGCGAACACGAACAACAGGAACGCCACCATGGCGGCGGACTTGGCCTCCTGCCAGCCCCAGGACTGCCCTGCGGTCCACAAGCCGATGGCTGTGGCCAGCATCACCCAACCGAGCACGCTCACCACGGACAGGACGGGCCACACGAAGCGCAGCCAGAGCCGGCGCACGGTGGACCATGCAGGGGCCAGTACCTCGCCCAGCGTCCCTGCGGCTTCGGCCCACACGGCTGCGGGGTGGAGCTTGCCGGGCTTGCCTGGCCGGGCTGCACCTGGCCGGATGCCGTTGCCGGAGCCAGTGCCGTTGCCGGAGCCGGTTGCGTTGCCGGAGCCGCCGAGGGAGCGGATCTTGCTGCCAAGCGCCGATGTTGCGCGCTTGAGCGAATCAGCAGCCCTGTTCAGGGGTGTGCTGGAGGACATGTGGGGACCTTTGTTCGTGCCGGGGTGCGGGTGGTTCGTGCGGGAGCCGTACTAGGCGCAGGCTTAGGCGCTGGCGCGTTGCTGCGGGGCGGCGACGTCCGCAAGGACGCGCGTGAGGACCACCTCAGGCGTGGCACCGGAGAACTCCGCCTCCGGGTCCATCACCAGTCGGTGGGTCCACACCACGGGAGCCAGTTCCTTGACGTCGTCCGGCAGGACGAAGTTCCGTCCCTGTCCGGCAGCCCACACCTTGGCCGCGCGAACCATGGCCAAGGCGCCACGGACGGACACACCCAGGCGGGTCTCCGAAGCGTTGCGGGTTTCCTCGCAGAGCCGGGAAATGTACTCCAGCACTGCGGTGTCCACGTGGGTGGTGGCCGCGAGGTCGGCCATGTCCGCAACGGCCTGGGTGGTGATGATGGCCGAGAGGTCCCGCGAACGGTCCTTGAGGTTGGAGCCACCCAGCAAACGCACAGTGGAGGCATGGTCCGGGTAGCCAATGGAGGTCTTGATCAGGAAGCGGTCCAGCTGTGCTTCCGGCAGTCGGTAGGTACCAGCCTGCTCGATCGGGTTCTGGGTTGCGAGGACCATGAACGGCCGCCCGGCGTCGTACGTGGTGCCGTCCACGGTGACGCGGGATTCTTCCATGACCTCGAGCAGCGCGGACTGGGTCTTCGGCGAAGCACGGTTGATTTCATCGGCCAGGACGATGTTGCTGAAGACCGGGCCCTTGTGGAACTCGAACTTCTGCGTTTTCTGGTCGTAGATGGTCACACCCGTGACGTCCGAGGGCAGGAGGTCCGGGGTGAACTGGATGCGGTTATGCGAACCCTGCACGGTGGCCGCCAAGGCGCGGGCCAGCGAGGTCTTACCCGTACCCGGAGCATCCTCGAAGAGCACGTGGCCCTCGGCAAGCATCGCCGTGAAGGTCAGCCGGATGACGTGCTCCTTGCCAAGCACTGCCTGGCCCACGTTGGCAACGAGCTTCTCGAACGTCTCTGCAAACCACGCGGCCTGCTCGTTTGTCATGGTCATCGGTTGATCCTGTTCATTGTGTGGGTGTTCGGATGAAGTTGTGTGTTTGCTGCGCAGGGCATCAGCAGCCGCCCGGCTCAGAACCGTAGCGGTCCACGGTGATGGCCTTGACGTACCAACCCGGGTGGCTGCCCTCGGTCACGCGGTACCACTTGGTGGAACCGCCGTAGATGTTCTTGGTGCAGTCGATCTTGAGTTTGCCCTCGGAACGGGAAACCCAGCCAACACCACACGACGGCCCGCTCGGGTTGTACGTGTCCGCCTGGCCCGGCTTACCAGGGCACGTGTTGTTGTGCGCCTGGATGGTGGTGGGCGACGGCGGTGGAGGCGGAGGCGTCGGATCGTCGCCGCTGGTGGCCGCAACCTGTCCGCTGCCCGGACCGGCAACAACCGTGACTGCCCGCACGTTCAGGCGCCGGGTCTTGTCCCATCCGCCACCGGAAACGTCGTACCGGTTAGCCTTGCCAACGCTTACCCAGCCGCCGCCGTCGAGGTTCACCTCGTAGTGGTCCAGCGGGCGGCCGTTGGTGGCCGGGTTGTTCCAGGTCCAGTGGACCTGGCCGTCGCCCTTGGCCGACTTGCCGCCGTTGACGTTCGGTGCATTCGGTGGCCCGTACGGGTTGCCCGTGCCGATCGCCTTGGCGTCGCCGGACTGGTTGTTCTTGACCGACGTCGCGATGATGTTGACCACCACGTTGCTGCCGTTGGGCTGGCCGCCGATGTCTCCACCGCCGCGGCCGATCGGGCCGGAACCCGAGGCCGTCTGCCAGCGGTAGGTGATCTCGTTGTCCTGCGAACCGTTGCGTTCGGCGGCGGTCAGCGGCGTGAAGGTCACGCGGAGCTGCCCGCTGGTGCCGGTGGCAGTCACGGAGCCACTGCCCACGGTCCCCGGCTTGCCCGCGGCACGGATGGCAGCGGACTGCTGGCTGACTCCACTGACGCCGGCCTTGTTGGTGGCCGAAACCGTGAACGTGTAATCCGCTTCGGAGTTGGCAACGGTCACGTTCTGCGACGTGGCAGCCACCGATTGGGAACCTACGACGGCGCCGCCGCGGTAGGTGGTCAAGGTATAGGCGGACACCGGGTCACCGTTGTTGTTGGGTGCCGCCCAGCTGACCCGCAGCTGGCTTTGGGTGCCTACCGATCCAGCCCCCGAGACCGAGGGCGCGGACGGCGTCGCAGGAATGCCGGCCGGAGTCTCCGCAGCAGAGTACGGGCTCCACTCGGAAGGCTCCTTGGCGTCATTCCTGGCCAACACGCGGACCTTGTAGGCCACGCCGTTGGTGAGTCCCTTCCAGACATAGCTGGAACCGGTCAGGTTTTGGATCTGCGCGTTCTGCCCGGCGGGTGCCGGTGAAATCTCCAGGTCGTAGGACTTGACCGGGGAGCCCTTGCTGGCGGGCGGAACCCAGGCGACGGACAGTTGCTTGTCCCCAAACTTCAGCGACGGCGCAACCGGGGTGTCCGGTTTGACGTCCGGGCGGACCTCGGCCGAGACCGGCGACCTTTCGGACTCGTTGATGGCGTTGGTGGCCGTCACCGCGAAGTGGTACTTCACGTTGTTGGTCAGGCCCGTCAGCGTACACGTGTTTGCGGGGCAGTCCTGCTTGAATCCGCCCTCGCCGTACACGGTGTACTTGGTGATGGGTGAGCCCCTGTCGGCGGGCGCAGTCCACGTCAACAGCGCAGTCTGGTCGCCCACGCTTTGGGCCTGTGGCGTGGTGGGTGCTTCCGGCTTGTCCTTCACGGTCAGGCGGACCCGGGCCGTGGCATAGCGCGACAACTCGCCGGTCTTGTCCGAAATGGTGTATGCCACCACCATGGTCCCGGTGAAGCCTCCACCGGGTGTGACGGTGACGCTGTCTCCCCCGGGTTCAGCCGTGCCTTGGCCGGTTTCCACCACGGCGGAAACGATCTTCAAAGCCGTGTCCGGGAACGGGTTGGAGTCGTTCGCCAGCACATCGACCGTCACAGGTTTGCCGGATTGGGCGTCCGGTTCCACGTCGTCGTTGGCCACCGGCTTCGGGCGGTTGGAAGCCGTCAACGTCAGCTTGTAGTTGGCGATCGCCTCAAGCCCGCGCCGGTCCTTGGCTTTCACCTGTACCGTGCCGGACTGCCCGATCTGGACGGAATCCTGGGCTGAGACATTAAGGCTCTTGCCGTCCACGTTCACCCGGAAGCCACCCGGCGCCGAACCGACCAGTTCGTAGCTCATGTTCTGGACGTCGTCAGCATCAGGATCGGACGTGAGCTTCTGCAGGTCCAGGCTTGCCGAATCACCCTTGGGCACCTCGACGTCGCTGCCCAGGAGTTCCGGCGGGTTGTTCTTGTTCGGATCGGGCAGCACCTTGGTGCGGATACTCAAAGTGGACTTCAAGCCGTTCGGGTCATCGGGGCCGCTGCCGTCGGTGACCTCGAAGCTGATGGAACCAGGGCCAACATACTCGGCACCAGCCGTGTACTTGATGCCCGTTCCATTGTTGGCGATGGGGTCGCTTCCGTCCCCGCCGATCAGCTTGATGCGGTCGGCCTGGGTGAGCCGGGGTGACTTGCCGTCACGGACCTTGACCCACTCGGCCAGGTTGACGGTGACGGACTGGCCGGAGACCAGTTCGATGACCTCGTCCTTGGCCAGGGTAGGAACCTGCTGGCCGACGCCGGGAACCCAGATGATGGCCGTGGACTTCTGGCCGTCGACGTCTTCCACGGTGTACGGCACCAGTTGCGGCTGCTCGGTGAGTTCCACAATCACGTTGCCCTCGGAGCCGGGACGCGCGGTGGGAACCTCGGTGCTGACTTTAAGGTTCTCCCCCACGCCGTCCGGGTCCTCGTCGTTCTTCAAAACGGGAACATCCACGGCCGTCTTGCCCAGGGTTTGGGCGGACGTGACGCGGTCGTCGCGGGCAATCGGGGCCTGCAGCGGGATGTCGTTCTTCACGATCACCCTGATGCTCGCCTGGCCTACGGCGTCGCGGTCATCGGCCACGGAGTAGCGGACATTCACTGTTCCTTCCACCGCAGGGGCGGTGACCAGGATGCGGCCGCTGGTCTTGCTCACATGGGCGTCCAGGGCTTTGTCGGCCTCGATGCTGTCCGTGAGGATCCGGATGGGGTCGCCGTCGGGATCGGTGTCGTTGGCTGTCGCGTCCACGGCGATTTGGCGTCCGGGACGGACCTTCACCTCGTCGTCCACGGGCGCGGGTTTCTGGTTGTTTTCGCCGCGTGGCGCAACACCGACCGTCACTGTTCCCGTGTTGACCGCACCCTGGCGGTCCACCACCTTGTAGCGGAACGAGTCGGTCCCTGCACCGTCACCTGCGGCGACAAAGTCGATGAAGTTGCTTCCCGCCGTCGCGGTTCCCATGGTGGGGGTGCTGTCGATGCCGGTAAGCTGCACCGAATCGCCATCGGGGTCGATGCCATCCAGCGGCACCGGAATCCGGACGGATCCTCCGGCCACCACGCGGGCGGTCAGGTTCTGCGGTTGCGGGCGCGAGTTCTGCGCCCCTTCCAGGGGAAGGATGTGGATGGTCACGGCTGCCGCGCTCTTCTGGCCTTGCGGGTCCACCGCGTTGTAAATGGCGCGCACGGTCTTCGGCGTTGGTCCTGCGATGAAGCGCAACGTGTTCTCGGAGACGAACGCCTTGCCGTCTTCCTCCGCGATGTTCTGGGCCAGGACCGGATCCACCTTGAGCTCTTCGCCCTGCGGATGCGTGTCATTGTCCAGCACCGGAATGGTGACGACGTCGTTCACGCGCACGTTGACTTCGTCGGGTTTCGGCTGGGGAGCCTCGACGACGGCGGGCGCCGGCACCGGGACCACGCCCACTGTTCCGGTGGCCGAGGAACGGCCGTTGGACATGGTGTAGCTGAAGACGAACGGATCCTTGGAACCCAGGACATCCGTGACGCGCAGGACGCTGTGGTCGATGACGCTCACTGAGGCTGTGGAACCCTCCGGGACCGTCACCGACTGCAACACAAGGACGCCGCCGGATGGATCGGAGTCATTCGCGAGCGGGTCCACCAGCACGCTGCCGCCCACCGGGAGCAGCGCGACGTCATGAACCGCCACCGGCGCGCCGGAGTCCTTACCGGACTCTACGTCCACACGGATCAGGCCTTGGCTGCTTTGCGGGCCATTGCTTGCGATGTACGTCAGGTACACCGGACCGGGAGTGTTGCTCTTGAAGGTGAACGTGCCGCCATCGGTGATGGCGCCCAACTCGGCCTGGCCTGCCGCTTCCACGTGGGCCACGCGCAAGGCACCGCCATTGGGATCCACATCGTTCTTGAGTGGCGAAATCACCAGGTCCTGGCCCACCACTGCCGTGACGTGGTCGGCGTTGACCACGGGAGCCAGCGCGCCCGGCGGCTGTACGTTGACCACCACGCGTCCGGTGGTGGTGGCCCGGCCGTCCCACACGGTGATGGTGACGTTCTTCTTGCCCGGCGCTGCGCCGGAATCCTGGTACGTGAGCAGGCCGTCGCGGCGGACCTTCACCTGGTCCTGGTCGTTGTCCGCCTTCGCATCCAGCAGGACCAGGTCGTCGCCGTCGGGGTCCATCCAGTCCGTCAGGATGTTCTGGCTCACCGACTTCCCTTGCTCCACCAGCATGGTGGTGGGTTCGGCCCTCTTGAAGAAGGGGGCCTTGTTGTCGTCGGGAGCCACCACACGCAAGGTGACCTTGCCGCCGGCGGACAGCCCACGGCCATCGGAGGCGTTGTAGTCGAAGGTCTCCGTGCCGGGCTTCGCCTCGGCGGGAACCTTGATCTGGAAGGCCGAGCCGCCGTAGATGCTCTCCAGCGCGCCTGCCTTGGGACCGTTGGCGCCCACTGCCGCGGTGAGGACGTCGCCGTCGGGGTCCGAGTCGTTGTCCAGGATGCTCAGGATGGACGTCCGGCCGGGACGCACGCCGAACTCGTCCGGTTTGGTTTCCGGCGGCCTGTTGGGCTTGGTGCGGTCAGGCAGGACGTTGATGGTGTTGTTGTCCGCGGACTCCTCGTCCTGGTCGTTGGACTGGTTCTTCGGCGGGACAACGTCGTCCCAGTTGTTGACCAACTGCATGTTCTGGTTGACCAGCCACACGCTGCCGGAGTTGACGTCGTTCAGGACCACCAGGTCACGGTTGACGCGGAAAACGTAGCTTGGTGAAGCACTGGCCTTGGGGACATCGTTCTTCTTGTCGTCAGCGTCGTTTTCGCAATCGCGGACGTACTTGTTGGCGCCTGCCCACGCTGCATGGACGCACTTGTTGATCTGCACGGGAGCCGCAGGAACGCCTTCGCCCCCGGCGGCGACGGTATCCGCCGTCGAGCCGTCCAGCGGTTGCTTCAGCAACGCCTTGCGGGTGGAAATCGCAACGAACCCGCTGTCCTCGCCGCTCTGCTGGAGCTTGGCTTCGCGGGCGTCCTGCAGGTTGAGTTTCCGCCCGCCGGGCAGGAAGAGGTTGCCGGACGCCGTGTCGAGGACTACCGGTTTGTCGCCCACCACCGTGAGTTGCAGGTCCCCCGCGCCCTTCAGTTCGTCCACTTTGGTGACGTCTGAGGTGGTCCGCTCACCGTTGGCATCAACGGTGGTCACCGTGATTTCGCCCTTGCCCGGATCCGCCGTGTAGATCCGGTTGTCCTGGCCTACCGCCGACACCATGCCCTGGGAGCCGGTGAGGACTGGCTCGGTGCCTTCTTCGTCAAAGCCGTTGACGGTGGAGGGAGAGAGCGCCCACACCTTGCCCTTGGCGGGGTCCGTAACGGAGAGGACGGTGGAACCGTAGCTGACCCGCGACGACGACGGGAGCTGCTTGTCGCCGCTCAGCTTCAGGTTCGCTGCCGACACCTGGTTGATGGTGGAACCGGACTCGTCGTCCACGAAGACGTTGCCGTCATGCTGCAGGACGTCGAACGTGGTGCTCGCAGGCGTCACGGCCCCGTCGAGGACGCGGCTGGGGTAGTTCAACCGGCCCACCGCGTTCTTGGTCTTGCTCACCACCCACACGCCGCCGTCGTTCAGGTCCACCTCGGTGGTCTTGAAACCCGGGTACAGCACGGCGAACGCCACAAGCACTGCCCCGGCCGCGGTCACGGCTGTGGCAGAGACGAGTTTCTTGTTTCGACGCTTTTTCAGCCAGTCCTTGCCGAAGAAAGAAGTCACAGCCCCAAAATTCCCTTGTTGTTCCAGCTGCACGAAACAGCTTCCAGGCCAACCGGCAGGCGCCGGCAGCCAGACATTCCGCAGTACCCCCATACAGCGGCGGAATTTTCAGTGCCTAAGAATATCCCACACGCCACACGGCCATCCATGGGAACCCGATACCGGGCTCTCCATTGGCTTTGACAGCATACTGTCTTGGCAGCAGCCGGCGCGATGGGTACAAGTACCCGGCGTAATGGCGAGGCAGAGGTCCGCACCGGCGCGGTCAGCGTCAGCATCGGGGCGCTCCGAGGCCTGCTGGATCACCGAGGTAGGTGTGACCTGCAATGATGTAGCGGCCAACGTTACGGTAGGAACCGGATTCGATCCGCCACCAACGCTGCATCCCTACCCAGCCGTCCGTCTGGTCAATGTAACAACGGACAACGATTTGCCCTTGGTCAGAGGTGTACATCCACGGAGGCTGGTTGCCGCCCTTCCCGTCACAGGTGTACTTGTTCGGATCGTAGTTCGATCCCCCAAGCGTGTAGCTGCACGACCGTTGCACCGCACCCGGGTTCATGGTGGTGGTCCATTCGCCCTTCTTGCCGGACTTGGCGCTGGCGCTGGCCACCGGCCCACCTTGGCCCAGGGAGTTGAAAGTTTGCACGTCAATGGTCCGGGTCTGCTCATAACCGCCGGTGTTGATGGTCCTGCTGCCGGAGGCCGCCACGGTTTCCCAACCGCCGCCGTTGATCCGGATCTTGGTGGTCCGGACATCGTTGGTTGCCGAAGACGGCGAGGACCAATTGAGGGTTACCGATGGATCATTCATGGCACCGTTGGTACCCGACGCCGACGGCGTCCCCGGCGCCCCGTACGGCGTAGCGCCGGCCGGTGCACTCGCGTCCGAACTCGGTGCCACCGAGGACTGCGCCGTCACAGTGATGTTGCTGGCCTGTCCGTTGGCGAAGCCACCCACAGTCTGACCTGGCTGGATGGGTCCGGACTGTCCCGTGCTGGCACGGTATGTGTAGCTGACTTCGCTGGCGCTCGAGCCGTTGCGCTGGGCCTGGTTGAGCACGGTGAAGTTGATGGTCACTTGTCCGCCCGCTCCCCCGGTGTTCGCCGGGGTTGCGCTGACGTTGCCCACGGTTCCCAGCTTGCCGGTAGCCCGTCGCGGAGCGGACGCGGCACTGACCCCGCCCTTCCCGGCTTTGTTCTCGGCCTGGACCGTGAACGTGTAGCCGGTTTCGGAGTTGTTGGCGGTAAACGTCGCGGTGCGGATGCTGCCTGCCACCGTCTGGGTTTGCGGGCTGCCACCGCCACCGCTCATGGTGACGTAGTAGTTCTTGATGGGGTCACCGTTGATGTCCGGCTCGGTCCAACTGGCCCGGAGCTGGTTTTGGGAACCAACGGAAGAGACGACGGCGGTGGTCGGCGCCGCGGGTGCGCCGGGCAGGCCCGCCGGGTGGTCTTCGGCGGAATACAGGCTCCAGTCCGAAGGTCCGAGGTCGTTGACGGCCTGTGCCCGCACCTTGTACTTCACGCCGTTCGTGAGGCCCGGCCAGGTGTAGCTGAGCCCGGTCACGTCGTTCTTCACCGCGATGCCGTTGGCGGGGGGCGGCGAGATTTCCAGGTTGTAGTGCTTCACGGGCGAGCCCTCGGTCTTGGCGGGGGTCCAGGTGATGGCCAGGTCCTTGTCTCCCGCTTTGACCGTGGGCGGCGCGGGCGGCGAAGGCTTTTCGTCGGGCCTGATCTCGTTCGAGGCCACTGAGGCCGGGGACTCCCCTACCTCGTTGGTGGCGGTCACGGTGAAGACGTACTTGACGTTGTTGGTCAGCCCGGTCAGCGTACACGTGGTGGTGGGGCATTCCTGCTGGAAGCCTGCCGACTTGACGGTGTACTTGGTAATCGGCGCGCCATTGTCCGACGGCGGCGCCCACTTGAGCACGGCAGTGCGGCTCCGGACGTCGGTTGCCGTCGGAGCGGACGGCGCGTCAGGTTTGTCCCGGACGGTGATCCGGACCCGTCCAACGGCCTGCCGCCCGGGGTCGTCCGTCTTGTCCTTGATGGTGTACCTGACCACCAGCACGCCCTTGGACCCGGGAGCCGGGGTCACGGAAATCGAGTCTCCGGATATGGACGGTTGTCCGGCGGTTGAACCCGTTTCGGTCACGGCCGAAACGATGGTGAGCGGTTCGTTGAACGGGTTGAAGTCGTTGCCCAGCACGTTGACCGTTTGGGGCTTGCCGGCATCGGCCTTGTCCACGGTGTCGTCGTTGGCCACCGGCTTGGGTCGGTTGGAGGACACCACGGTGACAGTGACGGCTGCCTTGACGGGCTCGGACCGCCCGTCGGTGACGCGCAGTGGAATGACGCCGCGAGCGCCCGGGTTCAGGGAGCCACCGGGAGTGACCTTGAGGACAGTGCCGTCAATGCGTGCGTCGAAGCCGCCCGGTTGCTGGCCGTCGAACTCGAACTTGAGCTTTCCCTGGTCCTGCTCATCCACGTCCTTGGCAAGGTTGCCCAGGTCCAGTTCGGTGGTATCGCCCTTTGGCGCGTCCATGGAGGCTCCGCTGAACGTGGGCGGATGGTTGGCATTGGGATCAGGCAAGACCTTGGTCATGATGGTCAGCGTTGACTTAAGGCCCTCGGAGTCGTCCGGCCCCGAACCATCGGTCACTTCGAAAGTGATGGAACCCGGCCCCACGTAGTCGGCCTGCGCTGCATAACGGAGCGCCGTGCCGTTTCCGGCAATGACATTCAGGGGGTCGCCGCCCTGGACTTTGATGGCATCCGCAACCGTGATCCGGGGGCTTCGACCTTCCCGGACCTTGACGTAGTCCGCCAGGGACAACGTCACTTCCTTGCCCGCCGTCACCTCAACCACGTCCGTCTTGGCCAGCGTCGGGTACTGCAGCCCCTGGCCGGGAATCCACATGACGGCAGTTGCCGACTGTCCGTCGATGTCCGTCACGGTATAGGGAATCAACTGGTCCACGGGAGCCAGGGTGACCACCACGTTCCCGGACGTTCCCACCCGCGCGTTCGGGTTGCCGTCCGGAAGGGAAATCTTCAGGTCCTCGGCCACGCCGTCGGGATCGGAATCGTTCTTCAGCACCGGCACATCCACGGCTGTCTTGCCGAGCGTTTCCGCAAGCGTCACGTGGTCGTCCACGGCAATGGGGGCGTGCAGGGGTGCCGTGGCACTGGTCTGCACACGGATCACGGCACTGGCTTCGGCTTTCTTGTCGTCCTGGATCCGGTAGCTGACGCTCTCCACCCCGGCCACCCCGGGCGCTGTCAGGACAGCCTTGCCGGCGGCGGCCTCTACCTGGAGCTCAGGCTTGGCCTCGAACGTGGGCACCAAAGCGATGGGGTCGCCGTCGGGGTCCGAGTCGTTCTTGAGCACATCGACGGCGACGCGCCGTCCGGGACGGACATCGATGACGTCATCAACGGCGATCGGCTTCTGGTTGTCCGCTTCAGCAGGGGCGATCCCGACGATCACGGTGCCAGTGTTCTCGGCCCCGATCCGGTCCCGGACACGGTAGCTGAAGGTGTCCGTTCCGGCCGACTTTCCACCGGCGGTGTATTCGAGGTACCCGTCCCGGAGGATGGCTGTGCCCAAGGAGGGTGCCTTGTCGATTCCGATCAACTGCACCGAGTCGCCGTCGGCGTCGATGCCGTCCAGCGGAACGGGAACACGCACGGTCATCCCGGCAACCACGCGCGCCGTAAGGTTCTTCGGTTCAGGACGGGTGTTCGCGGCATCGTCGCGGGCGCGGATCCGGATGGTCACCTGCTGGGAATCCGTCTGCCCTGATGCGTTGCTCACCTTGTAGATCGCGTAGACCGTCTTGGCCTCTTCGCCCGCGATGAACCGGAGCGTCTTGCCGGCCACGAACATGCGCCCGTCCGCTTCGTCCGGCTGCTGCGCCAAAACGGGGTCCAAGGTGAGATCGCCCCCGTTGGGATCAGTATCGTTCTCCAGCACGGGAATGGTCACCACGTCCCCGGCCCGGACCGTGACTTCGTCCGGCTTGGCCTGCGGCGCCTGGAGCTTGGTGGGCGCCGGGACCACCTGCACGGAAATGTCCCCGGTGGCCGAGGACTTGCCGTTGGAAATCGTGTACTTCAGAGACAACTGGCCTTCGGCCCGGATGTCGGTAATCTTCACCACCGAATGGTCCAGGACCGCCACGCTGACCGGCAGGCCGTCGGCCGCCGTCACGGACTGCACCACCAGCACGCCGCCGGCAGGATCCGAATCATTGCCCAGCACGTCCACAACCGTGCTTCCGCCGCTGGGCAGCAGGGCGATGTCGCGAACGGCCACCGGTGCGCCGTCGCTGTTCCCGGAGACGACGTCCACGCGAACCAGTTGCTGCGCGCTCGCCGGGCCGTTGGTGACCATGTACGTGACGTAGTGTGCGCCCACTGCCGTGGAATTGAACGTGAAGGTCTGCTGGTCCGGGCCCACCACCGCCGTGGACTGGCCGTCGGGTTGCGCCTGGGCCAGCCGCAAGGTGCCGCCCTGCGGATCGGTGTCGTTCTTCAGGGGCGCAATGACGGTGTCCTGGCCGGCCACGGCCACCACATGGTCCGCATTCGCGATGGGCGGCAGCGCTCCGGCAGCGCGGACATCCACGCTGATCTGGCCCTCGGTGGTCAGTGAGCCATCCGAGACGGTCACGTTGATTGTCTTCCGGCCCGGACCCGCGCCGGAGTCCTGGAACGTGAGCAAGCCGTCGGGCCTGATCCGGACCTGGTCCGCTGGATCGCTGCTGGAGGCCGAGACCGCGAAGAGGTCGTCGCCGTCGGGGTCCATCCAGTCCGTCAGGATGTACTGGTTGGCGATCTTGCCCGACTGGACCACCAGGGTGGTGTTGCGGTTGGGTTTGGGCTGCGGAGCGTTGTTTTCTTCCGGCGGCACAATGCGCAGGTCCACCTCCGCGGACGCCGTCCCACCACGGCCGTCGTCCACGGTGTACTTGAACGATTCCGAACCGGTGGTTCCAGCCGGGACCGCGATCTGGAAGCCGGTTCCGCCGTAAACCGCGGACAGCGCACCGGACTTGAGCGGCTCTCCGGCACTGACCGTCAGAACGTCGCCGTCGGAATCGGCGTCGTTGTCCAGGACGGGAAGCAGCGTGGTCTTTCCGGCGCGCACGCCATAAGCGTCCGGCTTGGCCACGGGAGGCGTGTTGGGCTTGCTGCGGTCCGGAAGTACTGTCTGCTGGACCTCATCGGCGGAGTCCTTGTCAGCGTCGTCCGAGGTCTGCTGGGGCGGAATGACGTCCAGCCAGTTGTTCACCAACTGCATATTCTGGTTAACCATCCAGACGTTGCCGGAGTTGACGTCGTTGAGGACCACCAGGTCCCGGTTCACCCGGAAAACGTACGACGGCGACGCACTCGCCTTGGGCACATCGGCGCGGCGGCTGTCAGCCTGGTTGGCGCACTCGCGAAGGTACTTGTTGGCTCCGGACCAGGCCGCGTAGGTGCAGCTGCCCACGTGGACGGGCGCCGCCGGAATGCCCTGGCCATCGGGCTTGACGGTCTTGGCCGTCCCACCGTCCAGGGGCTGCAGGAGCAACGCACTCTTGGTGGCAATGGCCACGGCGTCCGCTGCAGGTCCGGCTTGCTGGAGTTTGGCGTCCTTGGCATCGTCCAAGTGAACAGTGGAGCCACCCGGAAGCACCAGGTTTCCGTTGGCCAGGTTCAGCACCACAGCCTTGTCGCCCACGGCCGTCAGTTGGACCTCGCCGGCGGCTTTGAGGGCGTCGTCGGTCCGGACCTGGGAGTCCACGGCGTTGCCTTCTCCATCCACTTTCGTAGTGGTGAGCTTGCCGGTCTTGGGGTCCAGGGTGTGGATGGCGTCGTCGGCCCCGACTATGGAGGTGATCCCCGCGGATTGTTCGATCAGCGGCTTGGATTCGTCACTGAACCCGCTGACGGATGTCGGCGAAACCGCCCACACCTTGCCCTTGGAAGGGTCCGTGACGGCCAGGACCTTGCTGCCGAAGCTCACCTTCGCGGAGCCCGGAAGTTTCTGGTCGCCGCCGAGCCGCATGTTTGCGGCACTGACGGGGTTGATGGTTGCCCCGCGCGCGTCGTCGATGAAAATGTCGCTCGCTTGCTGCAGGATGTCGAAATCGTCGCTGGCCGGTACCACCGCGCCATCGAGGGACTTGGAGGGGTAGTTCAGGCGGCCGGCAGCGTTGTTGGCCTTGCTGACCACCCACACGCCGCCGTCGTTCAGGTCCACTTCGGTTGTTTTGAACCCCGGATAGAGAATGGCGCCGGTGACAACAACGGCTACGGCAGCCAACACGGACGTTGCCCCGATGGCCCTGTTGCGGCGCTGCTTTGCTGCGCTGTTTCCGGGCGCTCGGCGGCCAGGCCTCCTGAACGGTGCCATCAACAATCCCCCGTGAAATTGGCAGCCGTCACTCTTCGCGCGGCTGGCTTGACGCGAACAGTCACCCAGCCTACCGGTTTAATCCATCGATTAGCGAAGATGTGATGGGTACAACTGCCCGTTCGTGGCCGTCCACCCGCCCGTCCGGAGGCTAATCCAGGACCAGGCCCCTGCCCTGGCCGCGGGCCAGCATCACGGGGTGGATCTCACCGAAGCCACGCACATTTTCCGAGGCCTGCGGGACCAGGACGAAGCGCTCGTCCTGTCCCAAGGCAGCCGCCGTCATGGCATCAACCAGCACCGTTCCGGGCTGGGCCAAACTGGTCAAACGCGCCGCCAGGTTCACTGTGGGTCCATAGATGTCACCGAGGCGGGACAGGATACGCCCCCAAACCATGGATACGCGGGCCTGCGGAAGAATCTCGTCTTCCGTGAACGCATGGGCCAGCGCCAGGGAAATCTCGGCACCGGCAGCAGGCGTTTCAGCGATGTACAGCACTTCGTCGCCCACAGTCTTGACCAAACGTCCGCCACCGACCGAGATGATTTCGGCACATTTATTTTCGAAGCGCTGCACCATCTGCGCCAGCGTCTTCTCGTTCATGCGGCGCGACAAGCTGGTGTAGGACACCAGGTCGGCGAAGCCTACGGCGCGGGCCAGGGGCAGCGGAGCATCGTCCTCGTCGCCTTCACGGCCTTCCTCGCTGGCTTGGAGGCCTGCTTCGGCGCGGACGGCCAGCCGCTGCACGCCGGCATTGAGTTGACGGCGGTAGGAGTAGACCAGGATCTCCTCCAATGAATCCACCAGGGCCGGGAGTTGGTTCACCAGCTGCTTGCGGGCAACGGCGTCCGGGATGCCTTGCTCCTGGACCATGTCCTCCACCAGGGCTTCCACCTGCCACACCACCATGCGGTCCGTCATTTGGCCGATGGACCTGGTCACGGAAATGGCCGCTTCCTCCGTCAAAAGACCTGCGCGGACCAAGTCAAGGATGGTGGTCAATGCGGCCTGGTCCCGTTCGGTGAAGGCCACGTCCTCATCACCCCAGTTGGGGAAACCCAAAGCGCGCCACAGTTTCCGGGCGGACAGCACGGAAACACCGGCACCGGCGGCGACTTCACGACGGCGGAGCTTGCGTTCGCCGCCCAGCAGGCGGGCTTCGAGCGATTTGATGGCGAGCCGTTCCGCGGACATCACGCCAGTCGGCGGCCCGGTGGGCACCACCTGGCTGGGTACTGGTTCCGTGTCCTCATCCACTGAAGGTTCGGGTACGGCGTCGAACTCCTGGTCCAGGTCCTCGCCGGACTGCTGGTCCTCAACGCTCATCTCTTCCACCTTCTCTCACTTCCCACGGCAATTCCTCAAAATCCGGCAGCACTTCTCCTTCGAGGACTCCGTCCCTTGGCAGATCCTCCAAAGCATCGATGATGAAGCTACGGAATTTCCCCACCTCGGGAACGTCCGCGAGGATCGTCATTCCGGAGTGCCCGGTATCCAAGGATATATTCCCCGAGTGCAAGGTCCGCTGGAGCAGGCTCTGCTGGATGCCCACATTGCGGACTGACATCAACGGAACCTGCCAGTCCCCCCGGCGCAGCATCCCATGCTTGGCAATGATGCGGCGGCTTGTCAGGATGTACCGCAGGGACCGCCAACGCAGGAAACGCTTGACGCTGTAGGCCAGGATCGCGAAGGCCGCGAGACCCAAGCAAGCACCCATCAGCCACGGTGTCCATGCGCTGGTAATGAACGGGGCCAGGCGCTGCGGATTTCCCTTGGCGATCCACGCGCTGGCATACCCGGCCACCGCCGGAAGAAGGATGAGCACCAGCACCGGAAAGAAAAGGGCGCGGGGCTGCTGCCTCGTGATGGTCAGCACCTGCTCCCCCGGAAGCAGTTCCTTACGCATAACCGCTTTCTGTGGCACGCAGGTGCACCACGTCTCCGGCCGTCACCACGTGCTCACGGCCTCCGTGGTCCACCACCAGCAGGGACCCGTGCTCGTCCAGACGGGATGCGTGGCCCACCAGTTCGTGGTCGCCGGGCAGGTGCGCCCGGACCTCGCGGCCCAGGGTGACCATGGCCGATTCAACGCGCTTGTGCAGCGACGGCCCGCCGGCTAGTCCAGCCGCGGGGTCGCCTTCGGCGTTGCAGAAGCTCCGGTACAGGCGGGCGAAAGTCGAAAGGTAGCTCTTCAGCAGCGCGGTGCGGTCCGTCGTCGTGGTTCCTTCCAGGGCGAGCGACGTCGCTGTGGGGACGGGCAGTTCGTCCTCGGACAGCGTGACGTTGAGTCCTACGCCAAGGATCACGGCCGGGACCGAGCCGTCGCCCAGAGGGGTCATTTGCGCGAGGATGCCCGCGATCTTCCTGCCGTTGACCAGGACATCGTTGGGCCATTTGATCTCCGCAGTGACTCCCGCGGTCTGCTGGAGCGCTTCACGCAGGGCGACGGCGGCCAGCAAGGACAGCCAGGAGTAACTCTGCGTGGGGACGGGCATGCCCTCGGCCGTCACCGGTCGGAGCACCATGGATACCGACACCGCCGAGCGCTCGGGCGATTCCCAATGCCTGTCCAGCCGCCCGCGTGCTGCTGTCTGGTGCTCGGCCGCCAGCACGGCCAGGTCTGCCCACTTCTTCGGCTCAACCGTCACGGCGCGCACCAGGTCGGCATTGGTTGATCCCGTGGATTCCACGATATTGAGCTGGGAGATGCCGCTCGCCGCAAGGAAATCGGGCGCCAACAACGCCTCGCGGTCCAGGGCGGCGCGGAGCTGGGACTCGTGTGGTTCGCGGCTTTCGGGCAGTTCGGCATCCATAGCTGAATCCTATCCAGTTACCGGCCCCCGGACCGCTCTCCTGAGGTGTGAATCCGCTTAGAGGAAGATGTCCGGAACCAGCCGGTCTTCCGGTGCCCCGAGGCTGTACGGGGCGAAGTCGCGCACTCCAGCCGCACGCAGGACTTCTTCGTCCGTATAGAAGTTGCCGCTCCCGTAGCTGCCAGCCCCGTAGCTGCCAGCCCCCGCCAGGATGGCGTGGGCGGCGTCCGCCAGGATTTCCGGGCCGCGGGCAGCCTGCACCATCTGCTGCCCACCGGGCATGTTCCGGATGGCGGCCGTATCGATCAAGGTGCATGGCCAGAGTGAGTTGACCTGCACGCCGTCGTCCTTCAACTCCTCGGCGAGCCCCAGGGTGGTGAGGCTCATGCCGTACTTGGCCATGGTGTACGCCAGGTGCATGCCCGCCCACTTGGGGTCCAGGTTCAGCGGCGGAGACAGCGTCAGGATGTGGCCATGCTCCGATTCGCGCAGCGCGGGCAGCGCCATTTTGGACAACAGGAAGGTCCCACGGACGTTGATGTCCTGCATGAGGTCGTACCGCTTCATGTCCACGGCATCGGTCCGGGACAGGTCGATCGCTGAGGCGTTGTTGATCACGACGTCGATCCCGCCAAAACGCTCGACGGCGGCCCTCACCGCCGCAGCGACGTCGTCGTCCTTGCGGACGTCCCCCACCAGGGGCAGGGCCTGGCCGCCTGCGGCGACCAGCTGTTCGGCCGCAGTGAAGACGGTTCCTTCAAGCTTGGGGTGTGGTTCGCCGGTCTTGGCCAGGAGGACGATGTTGGCACCATCACGGGCAGCGCGAGTGGCGATGGCCAAGCCGATGCCGCGGCTCCCGCCGGACATGATGATGGTGCGGCCCTTGAGCGATCCCGTGGGGTTGTACTGCCCGGAGGCTGCGGACGTGGACGAAGCGTCGTTGCTTGGAGTCATGGAGACACTCTAACCGAAATATGTTACTCACGGGTAACATAGGTGGGCGTTAGCAGGCCACGCAGCGGCTGCTCCCGGTTGCGCCACGGCGAGCCCCATTGGGCATGGGCGCTGAAAATTGTAGGGTTTCTACAGCGGTTCGCGGCAAAGGCGTCACTAGACTGGCCAACAGGGCCTGTTCTTTGTACGGAAGCTACTTAACCAGTTGCTTCCCGGACAAGGACCGCGCCAAGGAATATCAGCTACAGAGCCGGAGACACTTGATGAGCCACGATCTGACAACGACAGCGGGAAAGATCGCCGACTTCCGCGACCGCCAGGCACGTGCCGAGCAGCCTTCCGGCCCGGAAGCGATCGAAAAGCAGCACGCACGCGGCAAGAACACCGCACGCGAGCGCATCGACCTCCTGGTTGATCCCGGCTCCTTCGTTGAGTTCGACGCCCTCGCCGTCCACCGCTCCACGGCCTTCGGCATGGAGAAGAAGAAGCCCCTCGGCGATGGCGTCGTTTCGGGCTATGGCACAGTAGACGGACGCCTCATCGCCATCTACAGCCAGGACTTCAGCGTCTACGGCGGCTCCCTCAGCCAGGTCAACGGCGAAAAGATCGTCAAGGTCCAGGAGTTCGCCCTCCGCAACGGTTGCCCGGTAGTGGGCATCAACGACGGCGGCGGCGCCCGCATCCAGGAAGGAGTTGCTTCCCTGGCCATGTTCGCGGACATCTTCCGCAACAACGTCCACGCTTCCGGCGTCGTCCCGCAGATCTCCCTCATCATGGGTCCGTGCGCAGGTGGCGCCGCCTACTCCCCCGCCCTCACCGATTACGTGGTGATGGTAGACAAGACCTCCCACATGTTCATCACCGGCCCGGACGTCATCAAGACCGTCACCGGCGAAGACGTGGACATGGAAACACTGGGCGGCGCCCGGCAGCACAACGCCACCACGGGCACGTCCACCTACCTGGCCTCCGACGAAGCCGACGCCATCGAGTTCGTCCGTGAACTCCTGGACTTCCTGCCCTCGAACAACCTTTCCGAGGCTCCGGTGGTGGAACACGACCAGGAACTGGACATCGACGAGGACGATCTCAGCCTGGACGGCCTGATCCCGGATTCCGCCAACCAGCCGTACGACATGCGCAAGGTGATCGAGCAGATCGTCGATGACGCACACTTCCTGGAAATGCAGGCCCTCTACGCACCCAACGTGATCATCGGCTACGGCCGCGTTGAAGGGCACACGGTAGGCATCGTGGCCAACCAGCCCATGCAGTTCGCCGGCACGCTGGACATCTCGGCTTCCGAGAAGGCCGCCCGCTTTGTCCGGCACTGCGACGCTTTCAACATCCCCATCATCACGCTGGTGGACGTCCCCGGCTTCCTGCCCGGCAAGGACCAGGAATTCCAGGGCATCATCCGCCGGGGCGCCAAGCTCCTCTACGCCTACGCCGAAGCCACTGTTCCCAAGCTCACGGTCATCACCCGCAAGGCCTACGGCGGCGCGTACATCGTGATGGGTTCCAAGAAGCTCGGCGCAGACCTCAACCTCGCCTGGCCCACCGCCCAGATCGGCGTCATGGGAGCCCAGGGCGCCGTGAACATCCTCTACCGCCGCGATCTCGCCGCGGTCGCCGAGGCCGGCGGCGACGTGGAAGCCCGGCGTGCGGAGATCATCCAGGGTTACGAGGAAGAACTGCTCAACCCTTACCAGGCCGCTGAGCTTGGCTACGTTGACGCCGTGATCGCCCCGTCCGATACCCGCGTACAGATCATCCGCGGCCTGCGCGCCCTGCGGGACAAGCGCGCGAGCCTGCCCACCAAGAAGCACGGGAACATCCCCCTGTGAGCGCGGCCAAGAACCCGGTCCCGGCCAGCGAGCCGGTGCTGCCCATGTTCTCCGTGGTCAAGGGAGATCCCACGCCCGAAGAACTTGCGGCCCTTGCCGCCGTCGTCGCTTCCGTTGGAGTACCCCAGACTCCGGAACCGGCCGCCAAGCCGAACGTCCGCCACTGGGTGCGCCGGCAGCAGTTGCGCCTGGATCCCACCCCGGGTCCCGGCGCGTGGCGGCGCAGCCGCGGCTGAAGCTTTCAATAACCCTTTCACATGGCGGAGGTGGCGGTTAGGCTCTTCGGGTGACTACTGCAAACACGCCCGTACGAGCCAAGTCCGCCATCGATGCCGTAGCTGACGCGTACACAGAAAAGCTGATCGAACTCAACCCCAGCTTCGCCACCACCCTGGGGCTTCCGGGCCACGAGACCGAGTACCAGGACTACTCTCCGGCCGGCGCGGAAGCCCACGCGGACGCCGCACGGTTGGCCTTGGATGCCCTGGCCGGCCTTGAACCGGGCGATGACGTGGACGCTGTCACGCTCGACGCCATGCGCGAACGCCTCGGCCTGGAACTGGAAATCCACGAGTCTGGCTGGGATGCAGCCGACCTCAACAACATCGCCTCTCCCGCCCAGGACATCCGCGCCATATTCGATCTCATGCCCACGGACACGGTGGAGCAGTGGGGACACATCGCGGGCCGGGCAGCCAACGTTCGTGGTGCAGTTGATGGGTACATTGCGTCCTTGCGCGCCGGCGCGGCCTCGGGGAAGGTGTCCGCAGCACGCCAGGTCCGCATCGTCATTGAGCAGACCGGCCGTTACGCCGCTCCGGATGGCTTCTTCGCCAAACTCGCCGCCGATGCCTCGGCTGGTGGTTCGCCGCTTCCGGCAGACGTCCAGGCAGAGCTCGACGCCGGTACTGCCGCCGCGCGCGAAGCGTACAGTGCGTTGGGAACCTACCTGCGGGACGAACTCCTCCCCCTCGCCCCCGAAAAGGAAGCCGTGGGCCGGGAACGGTACGCCCTGGCCTCAAGGTCCTTCCTTGGTGCGACGGTGGATCTTGAGGAAACCTACGCCTGGGGTGTCCAGGAGCTTGAGCGCCTGATCGCCGAGCAGGAAAAGGTGGCCAACCAGATCAAGCCCGGCGCTTCGATCGAGGAAGCCAAGAGCATCCTCAACAACGATCCCGCCCGGCAAATCAAGGGCACCGACGCACTGAAAGCCTGGATGCAGGAACTGTCCGACCGTGCCGTGTCCGAGCTCGCCGACGTCCACTTCGAGATTCCGGAGGTCATGAGGACGCTCGAATGCATGATCGCGCCCACGGACGAGGGCGGCATCTACTACACCGGGCCCTCCGACGACTTCTCCCGACCGGGCCGCATGTGGTGGTCCGTTCCTGCCGGCGAGGACACCTTCACTACTTGGTCCGAGACCACCACGGTGTTCCACGAGGGCGTTCCCGGTCACCACCTCCAGGTGGCCACGGCAACCTACCGACGGGAACTGCTGAACAACTGGCGCCGCAACGTCTGCTGGGTGTCCGGGCACGGTGAAGGCTGGGCGCTCTACGCTGAACAGCTCATGCTGGAACTCGGCTACCTCAAGGATCCCGGCGACCACATGGGAATGCTCGACGGGCAGCGCATGCGCGCGGCCCGGGTGGTGTTCGACATTGGCGTGCACTTGGAACTCCCCGTCCCGGAGCGTTGGGGCACGGGCACATGGACCCCGGAAAAGGGCTTCGACTTCCTCAAAGCCAACCTGGACATCAGCGAAGGCCAACTGCAGTTCGAATTCACGCGATACCTCGGCTGGCCAGGGCAAGCGCCGTCCTACAAGGTGGGCCAGCGCTTGTGGGAACAGATCCGGGCCGAGCTCGAAACCCGCGACGGCTTCGACCTCAAATCGTTCCACAGCAAAGCACTCAACATTGGCTCGGTAGGGCTGGACGTGCTGCGAAGGGCGTTGCTGGCTTGACTTGAACTGCAATTCGGCGGGCGGGCATCCGGCAGCGAGCGTCTAAGCGACGAAGGAGCGAGCTCGCAGAGGATGGCCGCCCGCCGAACCTGCCGGAGACCAACGTCACAAACGAACACGGAATAACTTTTGCGCACGTAACATTTCTAAACGTCCGTTCGCTATGTTATTTGCGAAGCACCTACCGTGTTCCGGTGAGCACCTCAAACACCATCACTCCCGCATCCGGCAAGACCGGTTTCCGGCTCCCCAAGTGGGCCAGTTCCTTCGGCGTCCAGATCATCGCCGCCCTCATCGTCGGCTTGGTTCTTGGCCTTGTTGCCAAGTACACCGGCAGCACCAAGACCGCCCCCAACGGTCTCGGCGCTACCCTCGCGACGATCGGCTCCAGCTACGTCTCGTTGCTGCAGACCGCCGTCGTTCCTTTGATCTTCACCGCCGTGGTGAGCTCCATCGCGAACCTTCGCCAGGTCTCCAATGCCGCACGCCTCGCCTGGAACACGCTGCTCTGGTTCGCCATCACGTCCCTCGTCTCGGTCCTGATCGGCATCGGCCTGGGTGTGCTCCTGCAGCCCGGCGCCGCCACGGGGATCACACAGAAGGCGGAGTACGCGGGTAAGACCGGCGACTGGTGGGCCTTCCTGATCGGGCTGTTCCCCAAGAACTTCCTTGGCCTGGGCGCAAACTCCACGGTCACCGAAGCAGCCAACACCGCCACCACGGTGAGCACCTCCGTGAACTTCAACGTCCTCCAGATCCTGGTGGTGGCGATCGCCGTCGGCGTTGCAGCCCTCAAGGTGGGCAAGCAGGCCGAAGCATTCCTCACGTTCAACGCCTCCGCCCTGGTCGTGATCCAGAAGGTCCTGTGGTGGATCATCCGCGTGGCTCCGCTCGGCACCATCGGCTTGATCGGCAATGCCGTGGCCATCTACGGCTGGGACACCATCGGCTCCCTCGGCAAGTTCACCGTGGCCATCTACATCGGCCTGGCCCTGGTGCTGTTCGTGCTGTACCCGATCCTGGTCCGCACGCACGGCCTCTCCATCAAGCAGTACTTCTCCGGTGTGTGGCCGGCCGTGCAGCTCGCATTCGTTTCCCGCTCGTCCATCGGCACGCTGCCGCTCACGCAGCGCGTCACTGAGCGCAACCTCGGCGTTCCCTCCGGTTACGCGTCCTTCGCCGTGCCGCTCGGCGCCACTACCAAGATGGACGGCTGCGCAGCGATCTACCCTGCCGTCGCAGCGATCTTCGTGGCTCAGTTCTTCGGCATCAACCTGGACTTCAGCCAGTACCTGCTGATCGTGCTGGTATCGGTCCTCGGTTCGGCAGCAACGGCAGGCACCACCGGCGCCGTCGTCATGCTGACGCTGACGCTCTCCACGCTGGGACTGCCGCTGGCCGGCGTCGGGCTCCTGCTCGCGATCGACCCCATCCTGGACATGGGCCGCACCGCCGTCAACGTGGCCGGCCAGGCCCTGGTCCCCGCGATCGTGGCCAAGCGCCAGGGCATCCTTGACGAGTCACTCTACAACGCACCCCGCAACGGTGCTGCTTTCTCCGACGAGTACGCAGCCGAGAGTGCTGCCGCTGCGGCTGAAGAGCGCGAACTGGCGGACGCCAAGGGCTAGGAACCTCATTCCGGTAGCCCTGCGCAATCCCTTGGGGACATCTCCCCGGGGGATTGCGCAATTTAAGGCCGGACACTGAGTAGGCTCAGGTTCATGCTGATCGTTACTTCCAATGAGATTCCCGGCCACCGCATTGACGCCGTCTTCGGCGAAGTCATGGGCCTTACCGTCCGTTCACGCGACATCGGATCGCAAATGCTCGCCGGTTTCCGTTCCCTGGGCGGAGGCGAGCTCCCCGAAATGACCCGGGCCCTGTACGAAAGCCGCCAGGAAGTCATGGCGCGCATGGTCAACGAGGCACAGCAGCGCGGCGCCAACGCGATTGTGGCCATGCGCTTCGACACCTCGGAAATGGGCACCAACTGGACCGAAGTCTGCGCCTACGGAACGGCCGTCTATGTCCTTCCCCTGGGTGAAGGTGAGCCCGGCGCTACCGGCCAGTCGATCTACCTGACCAAGCAGTCGCAGCAGGGCGCGGGCCAGTCCGCACCCTCCCAGCCAGCACCCCCGACGCAGCCGGGTCAGTCGCAGCCGGGTCAGCAGTTCCCCGGTCAGTCGCAGCCGGGCGCGCAGCAGCCGGGTCAGCAGTTCGGTCAGTCGCAGCCGGGCGCGCAGCAGCCGGGTCAGCAGTTCCCCGGGCAGTCGCAGTACTAGCCCCACCTCGGCAAACCAGGTCCCGTCCTTGCTCGTGGCACCTCTCGTGCCCGGTGCTTTGGCGAGCAAGGACGGGACTTACGTAAGCCTGATTGCTCCCGCGCTACGGCCCACCCGGCAGACGGGCAGCCGGGTTCAGTGCAGGACCATGCCCCGGCAGCGGCGGAGCCTTCGATCTGTACGTGTGGCCCGTTGGCGTGGTCACTTCCAGGGTGTGCAGACCCGGGTGGTGCACGCCCTGCCCGCTGATTAATGGCGTTGCTGCCCAACCGGGGTTTTCCTTGACGTGGTTGCACTGTTCGCACAGCCCGGCGCCGTTGCGCAGGCTGGTCGGCCCTCGGTTTTGCCATGAAACGATGTGGTCGATGTGCCGAATGGGCGCGTCGCAGTAAGGCGTTCGGCACAGAGCGTCCCTCGCCTCGATGAACCTCCGCATGCCGCCGGCAAACAGCCTCGCCCTGGAGTCCATGGCCACGAGTTCCCCACTGGCCGGGGCGGTGAAGAGGCGGCGTAGATACACCTCAAATGCCGCATCCGGACGTGGCTTGTTCTGCCCGGACAATTCGCGCGTCCCCGAAGAGGGCCATGGTGGACCGTACTCCCCGGGCAACGCCTGTCCAGCCAGCCTCACCGGCGCACCGGCCTCCGCCAGCGGTGGACCGCACTCCCCGGGCAGGGCCTGGTCAGCTTTGCCCACGAGTTCCCTTGCCCAACCACCCGGGACTACTCCGTAACCTTCAAGCCTTGCGGGCTCACTGTCTCCCTGGAACAGCGTGCGATCCGTCATGACCAACTGCACTTCCACCTTGGAAATGCCGCCCGGCGTACCCGTGAGTCTTTCTACGAGGGTGTCCGCCATGACTTGACCCCGGGAACGTTCATCGCCCGCCGAACGAGCCGAATCTGCAGCCTCCTTTAAGGCTTTGTAAGCCGCGATCCCTTGGGCGACAGGAAGCAGCGCAGTCAATATTGCCATGGTGTCCGGCGCCGGCCGAAGGCTCACATGCCGCTCCGAAGCCGCACGAGCCGCACGCTGCGTCACTGAACGGGGATCCCGCCGATAGGCCGCAGCCTTGGCCGCGGCGATGATCGAACGATCCCCGACGCCTTCAAAAGTTCCAGCGTCCGCTGCGAGTTCTTCGTCCACAGCGCAGCGATCCTCGGCTGACAAGCATGCAGTTTCCTTGACCAAGAGCGTTGCGCGCCATTCGTTGAGCTGGCCGGCATCCAACGCGGCCATCGTGTGGGGCATCTCGGTCACCAGCGCTTTAGCGAGCCCCAGCAGCCGTGCGCCACGGTTCGGCGATTCACGCCGCGCCAACGCAATCTGGGCAGCAACCCCCTTGCCGCGTTCCGATGCCGGAACGCCCCGCTCAGCCTGGACATGGCGTTGTGCGTGATCGAACGCCACGGCGATCTTGGCTTGGAGACCGGAAATTGCGGACTTCATGTCCTCCAGGATGCGCAATTGGTCAATCAACTGGGTGGCAACGGAGGCAGGATCAGCGCCAACCCGGTCGGACGCCGACAGCCCTGTACCGCTCCGGTCGGAAACTGACGGACCTGCAGCGCTCCGGACAGAAGCTGACGGGACCGCGGTCCGAGTCACAGCGTCCCGGAGGACCTCCCGATTGAGGGCCTCCGCCTGAGTACCCACACCGAGCGAAGGCACGTCCCCCACCTCCGCGAGCAGCACCTCTTTTCCGTCCATGCATCAACTCTTCCAGAGGGGTCTGACATTATTAGCGCCCTCCCTTGCAGCGTCATTAGCGCCCTGTGTTGCGGCGTCTCCGGGACCCGTCGCGAGCGCCCAAGCCAAAGGCCAATCTGCGCAAACCCTGAATCAAATTGCGCAGAGTGCAAAGTTGCACTTAGTGTAAGTCTGTGACCCCAACCAACCCTTCGGCCACCACCGAGCCAAGTGCTCCCTCGCGCCGCGAACTCAACAAGGCTGCTACCCGTGCGTCCATCGCGGCAGCCGCCCTCGACCTGCTGCGGAGCAACGGTCCTGGGAACTTCACCGTCGAGGACATCGCCGCGAGCGCCGGCGTTTCCCGCCGGACCTTTTTCAACTACTTCCCAAGCCTTGAGGCAGCCCTGTCCTCGGTTGCTGACGGCTTCATGGACCGGGCCCTGGAGCAATTCCGCCTTCGGCCCAGCGACGAAACCATCCTCGAATCGGCCCAGGCAGCCCTCATGGCGCTGGCGGATCCGATGTCCGTCGCCCCGATGGCGGAACTGTTCAGCCTGACCCAGGACAACCGCTCGCTGGCCCGTTCCGAACTCGAAGCCTGGGAGCACTGCACCGGCCAGATCATCGACGCGGCCCGCTCCAGGCTCGGTCCGGACGTCAGCGAGCTGTACCTTTACGCCTTGGCCGGAGCCGTGATTTCCTGCGGCAAAGCCGCCATGACCGTCTGGTTCGCCGAATGCGGACCGGACCTGTCCCCCGAATCCCTCGCGGTCCTCCGCCAGCACCTCATCGATGCGATGGGGCTCCTCGGAGCCGGCTTCGCGCCGTCGTCGTTAGCGTCACTTCAAACAGCACCCGTTCCCACCTCCACAGATCGGTCCTGACATGGCATCGCTCCTTTACCGTCTAGGCAAGTTTTCGTATCGCCGCCGCTGGCTGGTCATTTCCCTGTGGCTGGCCGTCCTGGTGGCCGTGGGCGGCTCAGCCGCTGCTTTCCACGGCACCATGTCCAACAACTTCACCATACCGGGTACCGAAACCCAGCGGATGGCCGACAAACTGAAGGAAGCGCTTCCGGCGTCGTCCGGTGGTTCAGCCAGCGTGGTTTTCGACGCCGGGGACTCGGGTTTCGACCAAGCCAAGAAGGACGCCGTCGCGGCTGCCCTCGACAAGCTCAAGGCGCTGCCCGACGTCCAAGGGACGGTCAACCCCTTCACCACGCAGGAGCAGCTGGACTCCGCCGCCAGCCAGATCGCTGACGGCGAAGCGAAGGCAGCGGCCGGGCAGGCCCAACTGGACGCCTCCCGGGCCCAGATCACAGCCGGGGAAGCACAACTTGCGGCTGCCGAGCAACAACTCGCCGCCTCGGGCCTTTCACCCGCGCAGATCGACGCCCAGCTCGCGCCGCGGCGCGCCGAACTTGCCGCTGGCAAGGAAAAGCTCGACGCCGGGACCAAGGAAGCTGCCGACGGCGCCGTAACGCTTGCGCTGGGCAAGCGGGAGGCCGCCGCGTCCGAGGGTCTCCGGTTCGTCTCCAGTGACAACAAGGCAGCGATCGCGCAGGTCCAGTTCAAGACCTCCATCAATGCAGTGGATCCCGCCGTCCGCAAGGAAGTCCAGGACATCGTCCATGGTGTCTCATCCGCAGGCGTCACGGCCTACGCGAGCAAGGAGATCACCGAGGACGTCTCGCAGATCTTCGGCATCGCGGAAATCGTCGGCGTCGCCGTGGCAGCCGCAGTCCTGATCATCATGCTCGGCACGCTCATCGCCGCAGGCCTCCCCCTGATCATGGCGTTGATCGGAGTCGCGGTAGGCGTCGGGGGCACATTTGCGCTGACCGGTGTGATCGACATGAGTTCCATCTCCCCGATGCTTGCCCTGATGCTGGGCCTGGCGGTGGGCATCGACTACTCCCTGTTCATCGTCAACCGGCACCGCAGCCAGCTCCTGGCCGGCATGAATGGCGAGGAATCCGCGGCCCTCGCTACGGGCACCTCTGGCAACGCCGTGCTGTTCGCCGGGCTCACGGTCATCATTGCGCTGGCGGCACTGGTGGTTCCCGGGTTGCCGTTCCTGGCGGTCATGGGTGTTGCCGCCGCAGCGACAGTTGCTGTCGCCGTCGTCGTTGCTTTGACCCTGACACCTGCCATCCTTTCCCTCATTGGCCGTCGACTGATTTCCAAGCGTGCCTGGGCCAAGGCCGCCCAACACAATGCGGCGCCGGGCCACGAGGCCGCCGACCGCGCCCTCGAGGAAAAGCGCAGCACCCGCGGCTGGGGTGGGCTCGTGACCCGCCACCCGTGGGTGTCGCTGGTTGCCAGCATCGTGCTGCTTGGCGCGCTTGCGCTGCCTGCCTCCCAGCTGCGTCTGGCACTGCCCGACGGCGGTTCGGAACCGGTTGATTCGCAGGCGTTCAAGGCCTACGACCTCACGCGCAGCAGCTTCGGCGAAGGCATGACCGGTCCCATCATCGTGGTGGCAGAATTCCCCGAAGGGCTCAGTGAAAACGACGCGAAGAGCAAGCAGTACGACGTCGCCGACAAGCTGCGCAGCGTCGAAAACGTCACCGCCGCAGTGCCTGTTGCCTTGAGCGACGACCGCCGCACGGCTCTGTTCCAGGTCATCCCGAAGGAAGGCCCGGCCAGCGCCAGCACGGTGAATGTGGTGTCCGAGCTTCGCGACAAGGGCACGGAAATCCGTGACCAAACCGGTGTGACCATCGGCTTGACCGGTCAAACCGCGGGCAACATCGATGTCTCGGCCAAACTCGGCGCTGCCCTTCCGCCTTACCTGGCGATCGTCGTCGGGCTGTCCCTGATCCTGCTGCTCCTGGTGTTCCGCTCGATCGTTGTGCCGCTGCTGGCGACGGGCGGGTTCCTACTCTCGCTCGCCGCAGCCTTCGGCGCCGTGGTGGCGGTATACCAGTGGGGTTGGCTGGGTGCCGTGTTCGACGTCGCCAACCCAGGCGCTGTCCTGAGCTTCCTGCCCATCATCCTGATCGGCGTGCTGTTCGGCCTGGCCATGGACTACCAGGTGTTCATCACCTCGGGTATGCGTGAGTCCTTCATGCACGGCGAATCCGCCAAGCACGCAGTCCGCACCGGCTTCAGCCATGCCGCTGCCGTGGTGACGGCCGCCGCGATCATCATGGTCAGCGTGTTCTCCGGCTTCATCTTCAGCCACCTGACCATGGTTCGGCCGCTCGGCTTCGCGATGGCGTTCGGCGTACTGATCGACGCGTTCATTGTCCGCATGACGATCGTGCCGGCCATCATGTACCTGCTCGGCGAGAAGGCCTGGTGGCTGCCGAAGTGGCTCCAGCGGATCCTGCCGGACGTGGACGTAGAAGGCGCCAAGCTGACCCGCAGCGACCGCACAAAGTCCGGCGCCGAGGAACTCGTCCACTAACCCTCCGGCACCAAACCCGATCCTCTCTCACCAAACACCCCCTTCCGACGAACGCTCTCTCACCGGCCGCCCCAGGTAGCCGGCGAGGGGGCGTTCGTCGACTCCCTTTGCCGTCCCCGCCGACGCTCGTTACCTTTTTCGTAGCCTGTTTCCTGGTGCAGGATATGGGTGTGCTGGCCTGCCGGCTCCGGCATGATTTTGACGCTCTGTCGCT
>NZ_JBIRZS010000020.1:0-86691 GCF_044391085.1 Paenarthrobacter sp. NPDC018779
GCGACAGAGCGTCAAAATCATGCCGGAGCCGGCAGGCCAGCACACCCATATCCTGCACCAGGAAACAGGCTACGAAAAAGGTAACGAGCGTCCGGCGGAAAGGGCGATTCGGTGAGAGAGGGCGCAACAGGACGGCCCTCCCGGAAGCAATCCGGGAGGGCCGTTCTGGCGAGCGTTACTGGTTCTTAGCGCTCGATGTCGCCGCGGATGAAGGCTTCAACCTTCTCGCGGGCGATGTCGTCGTTGAACTGCTCCGGCGGGGACTTCATGAAGTAGCTCGAAGCCGAGAGCAGCGGGCCGCCGATGCCGCGGTCCAGGCCGATCTTGGCGGCGCGGATGGCGTCGATGATCACGCCGGCGGAGTTCGGTGAGTCCCAGACCTCAAGCTTGTACTCGAGCGACACGGGAGCGTCGCCGAAGTTGCGGCCCTCAAGGCGGACGAAGGCCCACTTGCGGTCATCAAGCCAGGCAACGTAGTCCGACGGGCCAATGTGGACGTCGTCTGCGTGGAGCTCGGCCTCTACGTTGGAGGTCACGGCCTGCGTCTTGGAGATCTTCTTCGATTCGAGGCGGTCGCGCTCAAGCATGTTCTTGAAGTCCATGTTGCCACCAACGTTGAGCTGGTAGGTGCGGTCCAGGGTGACGCCGCGGTCTTCGAAGAGCTTGGCCATGACGCGGTGCGTGATGGTTGCACCGATCTGGCTCTTGATGTCGTCGCCAACAATCGGCAGGCCGGCAGCGGTGAACTTGTCTGCCCATTCCTTGGTACCGGCGATGAACACCGGCAGGGCGTTGACGAAGGCCACGCCGGCGTCGATGGCGCACTGGGCGTAGAACTTGGCTGCCTGGTCCGAACCGACGGGCAGGTAGCAAACCATGACATCGGCTTTGGCTTCGCGCAGGGCGGCGACGACGTCGACGGCTTCTTCGGGAGCCTCAACGATGGTCTCGCGGTAGTAGCGGCCCAGGCCGTCCAGGGTGTGGCCGCGCTGGACCTTCACGCCGGTGGCGGGAACGTCGGCGATCTTGATGGTGTTGTTCTCGCTGGCGCCGATGGCGTCCGCGAGGTCCAGGCCAACCTTCTTGCTGTCCACATCGAAAGCAGCAACGAACTCAACGTCGTTGACGTGGTACGGGCCGAACTCAACGTGCATCAGACCCGGGATCGTGGACTTCGGGTCGGCATCGCGGTAGTACTCGACACCTTGGACCAACGACGCGGCGCAGTTACCTACGCCGACAATGGCAACACGAATCGGATGTGAAGACACGGAACTCCTTTGGAAAAAACCTCAGGTGCCATGCGCTGCTCCGCTGAGCCCGGAGAGCGGCTGATTGGCACGGCGCCATTCGGCGCATACTTTTGCATTCTAACCAACAGGAGAGGGGCCGCCGTTATTCCCGGCAAGCCCCTCTCCCAATGTGTCAGTTGCTTGAGGCTATTTTTGTGCCCAGCGGTTGATGTCCGATTCGACGGCGAATTCGTCGATCGCGGTCAGCTCTTCCTCCGTGAAGTCAAGCTTGTTGAGGGCGCCCAAGGTGTCTTCGAGCTGGGCGACGCTGGATGCCCCCACCAGCGCGGACGTAACCGGCGAGCCCTTGGGCTGGTCGCGAAGGATCCAGGCAATCGCCATCTGCGCGAGGGACTGGCCGCGCCCTTCGGCGATCGCGTTCAAGCCTCGCACCCGGTTCAATCTGTCTTCCGTCAAGGAGGCCTCGGACAGGAAGCGCTCCTTAGCCGCACGGGAGTCAGCCGGGACGCCATTGAGGTAGCGGTTGGTCAGCATGCCCTGGGCGAGCGGCGAAAAGGCAATGGAGCCTGCGCCCACCTGGTCCAGGGCTTCGTAAAGGTTGGGCGAGCCATCTTCGGTCCAGCGGTTCAGCATGGAGTAGCTGGGCTGGTGGATGAGCAAGGGGGTGCCGAGGTCCTTCAGGATCCGGGCCGCTTCCAAGGTCTGCTCCGGGGTGTAGGAGGAGATACCGGCGTACAGTGCCTTGCCCGAGCGGACTGCGTAGTCCAGCGCGCCCATGGTTTCTTCCAGCGGCGTCTCGGGGTCCGGGCGGTGGCTGTAGAAGATGTCCACGTACTCCAGGCCCATGCGCTGCAGCGACTGGTCCAGGCTGGAGACGAGGTACTTGCGGGAGCCCCACTCACCGTAAGGGCCGGGCCACATGTAGTAGCCGGCCTTGGTGGAGATGACGAGTTCGTCCCGGTACGGCTTGAAGTCGTCCTTCAGGTGCCGGCCGAAGTTCGTTTCGGCGGATCCGTCCGGTGGCCCGTAATTGTTGGCGAGGTCGAAGTGGTTGACGCCCAGGTCGAACGCCCGGCGCAGGATGGCGCGCTGTTCGTCGAATCGCTTGTCGTCACCGAAGTTGTGCCAGAGGCCCAGCGAGATGGCGGGGAGCTTCAGGCCACTGCGTCCGACGCGGCGGTAGGGCATGGTTTCGTAGCGGTTTTCCGCAGCCGAATAAGTCATACGTACCATCCTGCCACCGCGCCGGGAGAGGTGACGGCGCCGTCCGCTATGTGGGCGCCGTCACCTCTTTCCGTCCCGCTTAGGTGACGCGAACGACGGCAGCGCTCTCACCCGGGAGGGTGAGCTTGCCTTCGTTCAGGGCTGCTTCGTGGTCGGTGGACAGGAGCATGGATCCTTCCACCGGGGTTTCCAAAGCCTCTGCGCCAAAGTTGCAAACCACCCGGACAGCACCGCGCGAAAACTGAAGCCAGCGCTCGTCCTCGTCGTACTCCACGGCTGTCTCGGAGAATCCGCCGTCCACCAGTTCCGGGTTTTCGCGGCGCAACTGTGCCAAATCCCGGTAGAGCCCCAGCAGCCGCGCATGCCTGCCTTCCCCGGCTTCCTCCCACTTCAGCTTGGAGCGCAGGAAGGTCTCCGGGTCCTGGGGATCGGGAACCACGGCGGGATCCCAACCCATGCGTTCGAATTCCTTGATCCGCCCTTCCGCCGTAGCCTTCCCCAGGTCTGGCTCCGGGTGGGACGTGAAGAACTGCCAGGGTGTGGAGGCAGCGAACTCCTCGCCCATGAAAAGCATGGGCGTGAACGGCGAGGTCATGGTGAGGACGGCACCGATGGCCAGCTTCCCCTCGGACAACGTCGCAGTGAGCCGGTCCCCGATGGCCCGGTTCCCGATCTGGTCATGGTTCTGCAGGCAGACCACCAACGCGGACGGGTGCGCCAGGTCATGCCGGATGGGCCGGCCGTGATGGCGTCCACGGAAGCTGGAATAGCTTCCGTCGTGCAGGAAGCCGTGCTCAAGTACCTTGGCCAGGACGGCGAGGGAGTCGAAATCCCCGTAGTACCCGGTGGTTTCTCCGCTCAGGTTCACGTGGAGCGCGTGGTGGAAGTCATCGCTCCACTGCCCCTCCAGGCCGTAGCCGTTGTCCTTCCGGGGATAGATGAGCCGCGGGTTGTTCAGGTCCGATTCCGCGATCAGCGTCCGCGGGATGCCGGTCTCGGCTTCGATGCGGTCCCCCAAGGCCCCGAAGTCTTCCAGGATGTGCACGGCGCGTTCGTCGCGAAGTGCGTGGACCGCGTCCAAGCGCAGGCCATCAACGTGGTAGTCGCGCAACCACATGGCTGCGTTCTCCAGGATGTACCGGCGGACCCAGTCGGACTCCTGGCCGTCAAGGTTGACGGAGTCGCCCCACGTGTTCCCCTCCCCGGATTTCAGGTACGGCCCGAACTTGGGGAGGTAGTTGCCGCTCGGTCCGAGGTGGTTGTACACCACGTCCTGGATCACGCCAAGCCCGGCCTGGTGCGCGGCGTCGACAAACCGTTGGTAGGCCGCCGGGCCACCGTAGGCCTCGTGGACCGCGTACCAAAGCACGCCGTCGTAACCCCAGTTGTGGACGCCATTGAAGGCATTCACCGGCAGGAGTTCAATGAAATCGACTCCCAATTCCACCAGGTAATCCAGTTTCCCGGCAGCAGCTTCCAGCGTCCCCTCGGGAGTGAAGGTACCCAGGTGCAGCTCGTAGATGAGGGCACCCTTGAGCCCACGGCCTTTCCACGCCTGGTCTTTCCACTCGTGGACAGCGGCGTCGAACGTCGCGGACAATCCGTGGACGCCGTCGGGCTGCCGCCGGGACCTCGGATCCGGGAACGGACCTTCCCCGTCGACTTTGTAGCCGTAACTCGCGCCGTCACCGGCCACGACGCCAGCCGGGGCGCGCCACCAACCCCGCGCTCCGGCGTCGTTGTTTTGCTCCATGGGGTACTCGCTGCCGTCCGCGAGCAGCGTCACCGAAGCGGCGTTCGGTGCCCAGACATCAAAAAGTCCTTCTCCAGCGTGCTCCAACATCATGCTCCCTGTGTTTGTAAGCGTGCGTTGTCTGTGTTCGTCGGATCGTCAGTCGACGGGGACCAAGAGGGCCACCGGGTACCGTTCCAGGAGGGTGCCGAGCTTCAACGGTCCTGCGGGGTAGGCAGTCCCAGTCAGTTCGTCGCGGCTGTCCACCGGCAGCTCAATGGCCGTGTCCCGCCAGCCGCCGTCGCGAGCCAAGCGCTTGGGCAGGCGCGTAGCCACGGTCAGGGCCCCGCGTTCTTCTGGTCCGCGGTCGAACGCAACCACGTGTCCGGCCGCTTCTCCAGTGGCTTGGACAGGACGGTAGCCGCCAAACAGCTCCGGGTGGTCGCGGCGCAGGCGGAGAGCGCGGGAAACCACCAACAGCTTGGCCTCTTCTTCGGTGTACTCCGGCTTGGCACCGGAATCGAGTTCCGCCAAGGCCGCGATCCGGGCCTCGAAATCCACTGGCCGCCTGTTGTCCGGGTCGGTCAGCGAACCGTCCCTGAACTCGGTGCCCTGGTAGACGTCCGGGACGCCGGGCATGGTCAGCTGGATGAGCTTGGCGGACAGCGAGTTGGACGTTCCGTACGGCTCCAGTTCGGCGACGAAGTTGTCCAGCGCGGCTTCCACTTCGGGATCGTCAAAGACGGAGTCGACGGCGGCAGCCACGTGGCGTTCGAAGTCCAGGTCCGGATCGGTCCAGTTGGTGGAATTGCCCGCCTCGCGTGCTGCCTTGAGCGCGTAGGACTGCAGCCGGCTGCGGTCGGCGGGCCATGCCCCGGCAATCGCCTGCCACACCAGCGCGGCCAGAGGACCGTCCGGGATGGTGACCCGGTCCTGCACGGTTCCCAGGAAGAGCTCCCATTCCGGCACCGACTCCGAGATGACGGAGATGCGGGCACGGGCATCTTCGCTGCGTTTGGTGTCGTGGGTGCTGAGCGTGGTCATGGACAGTGGAAGCTCGGCCTGGCGACGGGCCATGCGTTCGTGGAACACCTCGGTGGAAATGGCAAATTCCGCGGGATCGGCGCCCACTTCCGTCAACGTGCCCAAACGGGTGTACCTGAAGAACGCGGTGTCCTCCACGCCCTTGGCCATTACCATGCCCGAGGTCTGCTGGAACCTGCGGGCCAGTTCTCCTGAGGTATCCAAGAGGAGAGGCAGCAAGGCATCAAGGATACCCTTGAGCTCCGGGCGGTGCCGTGCCGCGTGCTCCACGGATTCCTCCAGGACCCCTTGGCTGTACGGAAGGTAGGTCCGGTAGATCGGGAACCAGCAGATGACCTCAGCCAAGGCATCGGCAACGTCAAGCCGGGGCAACGCCTGGGTCTCTGGAGCGAGCCGTGACAAACGAAGTATCTCCGAGCGGAGGATGCCATCGGCAATGCGTCGCTTGGTTCCGTGGATCATGGCCTGATAGTCGGCCGGTTCCGGCGCAGCCCGCAGCCGCGCATCGAGATCGTCCAGGAAGGGCTCTGCCGCGGGGTCTACGAACAAACGATCAACGTCCGCGAGCGCGTCGTAGCCCGTGGTGCCCTCGCATTGGAAGGTTTCCGGGAGCTTCTCCCCCGGTTCAAGGATCTTCTCCACCAGCAAGTAGGCGCCACCGGTTGCCTCACGAAGCCTGGCCAGGTACCCCTCCGGATCGGCGAGGCCGTCCGGGTGGTCGATCCTGAGGCCATCCACCAGGCCCTCGCGGAACCAGCGCGCAATTTCCTGGTGGGATTCGTCGAAGACCCAGGGAACCTCAACGCGGACACCCGCCAAACTATTGACCGCGAAGAAACGCCGGTAGTTCAGCTCGGCATCCGCCCGACGCCACCCCACGAGTTCGTAGTGCTGCCGGACGTGCACCTCGCGGGGGTCGTCGCCCTCGCTGTAGGTTCCATCCGCCAACGGGAAGCGGTGATCGTAATAGTGCAGCTCGCCGTCCGCCACGGTCAGCTGGTCAAGATCGTCATCGCTGCCCAGAACCGGGACGCGGATCTTTCCTCCGCCAAAGTCCCAGTCCACGTCGAAAGCTTCGGCGTACTTGGACGAACGCCCTTCCTTAAGGAGGCTCCACCACCAGGCGTTCTGGCCGGGGGTGGCTACGCCCATGTGGTTGGGAACAATATCCGCCAGGACCCCGAGGCCCTGCTCGTGCGCGGCCTTGGACAAAGCCGCCAGGCCCTCTTCGCCTCCGCGGGAAGGATCCACAGAGGTCGGATCGGTGACGTCGTAACCGTGGTCCGAGCCTTCTTCGGCGGTCAGGATTGGCGAGAGGTAGACCCAGTCGACGCCCAGCCGGTGGAGATACTCCGTGAGCCCGGCGGCATCCTGCAGGGTGAATCCGGGTCGGATCTGGAGCCGGTAGGTGGAGACGGGGGTCTTCACGCCTTCTCCTCCTTGGCTTCTGCGTTGTCGGGAGCAGCGTCGGCGGCCTCGTCTCCGGTAGCCCCGGCATCGTCGTCCTTGTATTCCAAGGGCAGCGACGTCACAGCCGGCGCCGTCATGGAGGCAGTCTCCGGCGTGCTGGTGTGGGTCAGGGCGGCCAGCGATGCCGCGACGGAATGGTCCGGCTCGATCTCCGGAGCCGTGTGGGCGCGGAGCACCACGAGGGACTTACCGGCGACCATCAGGATCCGGTCCGCCTTGACCACGCCGGCATCGGCGCCTTCACCTCCGGTATCGATCATGACGTCCCACGCCGGGGCGTACTCGTCCGAAGGAATGCGGAAGCCCACTTCGTCCTGGTCCGCGTTGAAGTAGAGCAGGAAGTTCACGTCCGTGATCCGGCGGCCCTGGTGGTCCCGGCCACGGATGCCGTCTCCGTTGAGGAACACGCCAACGGAGCGTCCCAGGGCTGTGTCCCAGTCCTCGGGCGTCATGGTGCTGGCGTCCGCGTCGAGCCACACGATGTCCGGAAGACGCTCGCCCTCGCCACGGACCGCTGGCCGGCCGTCGAAGAAGCGGCTGCGGCGCAGGCTGGGGTGCTTGGCGCGAAGCGCGCTCACCGCGGCGGTGAACTCGATCAGTGGCTGGTCCACGTTCTCCCAGTTGATCCATGTGATTTCGGAGTCCTGGCAGTACCCGTTGTTGTTGCCCTGTTGGGTCCGGCCCAGTTCGTCGCCGTGCAGGAGCATGGGCACGCCCTGGGACAGGAAGAGCGAGGCAATGAAGTTGCGCTGCTGGCGTGCGCGCAGGCCCATGACCGTGGGATCGTCCGTGGGTCCTTCCACACCGCAGTTCCACGAGCGGTTGTGGGATTCGCCGTCGTTGTTGTCCTCGCCGTTGGCCTCATTGTGCTTCTCGTTGTAGGACACCAGGTCAGCGAGCGTGAAGCCGTCATGGGCCGTGACGAAGTTGATGGAGGCTACGGGCCGGCGGCCGGAGTGCTCGTAGAGATCCGCGGATCCGGTGAGGCGGGAGGCGAATTCGCCGAGGGTGGAGGGTTCTCCGCGCCAGAAGTCGCGGACGGTGTCCCGGTATTTGCCGTTCCATTCCGTCCACTGCGGCGGGAAGTTGCCCACCTGGTAGCCGCCGGGGCCAACGTCCCACGGTTCGGCGATGAGCTTTACCTGCGAAACCACCGGGTCCTGCTGGATGAGTTCGAAAAAGCTGGAGAGCTTGTCCACGTCATAGAACTCGCGGGCAAGCGTGGACGCGAGGTCGAAGCGGAAGCCGTCCACGTGCATCTCGGTGACCCAGTACCGGAGCGAGTCCATCAGGAGCTGCAGGGAGTGCGGGCTGCGTACGTTCAGGGAGTTACCCGTTCCGGTGTAGTCCATGTAGTACTTCTGGTCGTCTTCTACCAAGCGGTAGTAGGCCGAGTTGTCGATGCCCTTGAAGGACAGCGTGGGCCCCAAGTGGTTACCTTCCGCGGTGTGGTTGTACACGACGTCCAGGATCACTTCGATACCGGCGTTGTGCAGGGAGCGGACCATTGCTTTGAAGTCCTGCACCTGCTGGCCGGTATCGCCCTTGGAGCTGTAGCTGTTGTGCGGGGCGAAAAAGCCGATGGTGTTGTAGCCCCAGTAGTTGTTCAGGCCCTTGTCCTGCAGGATGCCGTCATTGACGAACTGGTGCACGGGCATGAGCTCGATCGCGGTGACACCCAGCTTCTGCAGGTGGGAGATCACGGCGGGATGCGCGACGCCGGCATAGGTACCGCGCTGCTCTTCGGGAATCTCGGGGTGCAACTGGGTGAGGCCTTTGACATGGGCCTCATAGATCACCGACTTGTGGTACGGAATCCGCAGGAGCTTGTCGCCGTCCCAATCGAAGAACGGATTGATGACCACGCCCAGCATCATGTGCGGCGCGGAGTCCTCATCGTTGCGGGATTCCGGGTCTCCCAGGTTGTAGGCGAACAGGGACGGGTCCCAGTCGATCTGCCGGTGGATTGCTTTCGCGTACGGGTCCAACAGCAGCTTGTTGGCGTTGAAGCGCTGGCCCGAGTCCGGGTCGTAGGGGCCATGGACGCGGTAGCCGTACTTCTGTCCGGGCTGCACCTGCGGCAGGTAGCAGTGCCAGACATAGCCGTCCACTTCCTTGACGTCCACGCGGATTTCCTCGCCGTCGTCGTCGAAGAGGCACAGCTCTACCTTTTCTGCCTTTTCGCTGAACAGCGCAAAGTTTGTGCCGGTACCGTCAAAGGTGGCACCGAGCGGATAAGCCGATCCAGGCCAGACTTCCATGCGTTCTCCTCTGGGTGATGCGAACAACTGCTGCAAGCCTACTCATGACCTATGACACGGACAGTAACCTTACGGTCCGGTCCAGTCGCATTCCGCGTACAGCGAACCAAGGACGCGGGGTACCGCGTTCATGATCGCCGAGGCAGTAAGGGGTCCTCCATCGAATTCCTGTGACGCGGCAGAGCCTGCGCGGCCATGGACGCTCGCCGCCACGGCAGCCACGGCAGCCCACCGATCGTCCCGTTCAAGTCCAAGGGTGGCGTAAGCGCCGTCGTCGTCCATCAGGGGCCCGATGGACTGCGCCACCAAGGCGCCCAGAATGCCGCCCAGGACGTCGCCACTCCCCGCGGTTGCCATCCACGGCGTGCCCTCGGACTGGCTGAAGGCCATGCCCGACGGCGACGCCACCAGTGTGGTGGCACCCTTCAGGAGCACTGTGGCCCCGGTGAGTTCGGCCGCCTGGCGGACAAAGTGCAGTGGACGTGCTTCCACGTCGTCACGGGTGACAGCCACCTCGCCGGTGGCAGGCAGCATGCCAAGGAGCGTGGCCAGTTCGCCGGCGTGAGGTGTCAGGATCCAGTTTGGGGGGCACTTCTTCGGCAGCAGGGACAGGGCACCGGCATCGACGATCACCGGCGTTCCAGCCGCAAGCGCCGCCTTCATCGCGTTCTTGACTCGGCCCTGCTGCTCCACGCCGTCTACGCCCGGCCCCAGGAGCCAGGCCTGGACCCGCCCCGGCTCCTCCGATTCCCACAAAGCTTCGGGTGTCCTGGAGAGGACTTGCCGGGCCGCGGCTTCGGGGCCCAGGTACCTGACCATGCCCACCCCTGACAGGGCTGCAGCGTGGACGCATAACGCGGCGGCCCCGACATACCGGGAAGAGCCCGCCACTACGCCCAGGACGCCGCGCGTGTATTTCTGCGAACGCCGTTCCGCTTTGGGGACCAAGCGTGCAAGATCGGATGCCGCCAGGCGGCGCACTTCGGGAGGGAGCAGCCGAAGCGGGGCCTCGATGCCGATCTCAACGACAACCACGCGACCCGCGCAACCTTCGCCAGGATCGACGACGAGCCCCGCTTTAGTACCCCCAAAAGTGACGGTGACATCGGCCCTCAGGACCGGCCAGTGGACCTCGCCGGTGTTGGCGTCCAGCCCGCTGGGGACATCGCAGGCCACAACGCAGGCGGGACCGAGTTCTTGGATCAGGGAGACCAACTCGGCCGCGGCTCCACGCAAGCCACCCCGGGCACCTGTCCCCAGGAGGGCGTCGATCAGCACGTCGGCACCGGCGCAGGAAACCGCGAGCTCCTCGGCGTTGCCTGCGTTCAGCCTGAGCACCCGGCCGCCCGCCGCCTCAAAGGAGGCCAAGCCCTCGGCGTGGGCACCGTCCGAGGCGAGTACCGCCGTCGTACGCATTCCACGCCGCGCGAGCATGGCCGCGGCGAAGAGGCCGTCACCGCCGTTGTTGCCCTTGCCCACCAGGACGGTGACGCTGGCTCCGGCCAGCCTGCGGCGTTTGCGTATCTCCCGGACGACTTCCTGCGCCAGCCCGTAAGCGGCCCGTTGCATGAGAACAGCGCCCCCACCGGAGTCCAGGAACGGTTTTTCCGCATCCCTGATCTGTTGTCCGGTGAAGGCGCTGATCATTATTCTTTTGTGCCCGCTCTAGCCCTCGGCAAGGACAGTCGCCGTAGCGATGCCCCCGTCGTGGCTGATGGACAAGTGCCAGCGCTTGACGCCTTTGCTCTCGGCGACCGCCAGTACCGTGCCTTTGACCTGCACGGTGGGACCGTTCTCGTCCAGGCCGATCCAGCAGTCCTGCCAGTTCATGCCGGCAGGAGCCCCCAGAACCTTGGCCACGGCTTCCTTCGCTGCGAAACGGGCAGCCAGGGAACGGGTGTTGAGTTCCCGCTCAGCAGGAACGAACAAGCGTTCCTTCAGGCCAGGGGTCCGTTCCAGCTGCCGACCGAACCGCTCGATGTCTACGACGTCTACGCCAATGCCAACAATCATGCGGTTATTCTACGGTCACACTCTTGGCGAGGTTACGCGGCTGGTCCACGTCGTAGCCCTTGGCACCGGCCAGTTCTGCGGCAAAGATCTGCAGCGGAACCGTGGTGAGCAGCGGCATGAGGAGCGTGGGAGTCTCCGGGACGTAGAACACGTGCTCTGCGTAGTCCTTGACCGACTCGTCGCCTTCCTCGGCAATCACCAGGGTGCGGGCACCACGTGCGCGGACTTCCTGGATGTTGCTGACCACCTTGGAGTGCAGGGAGTCGCGGCCGCGCGGCGACGGAACCACCACGAAGACCGGCTGGCCGTCGTCGATCAGGGCGATCGGGCCGTGCTTCAACTCGCCGGCGGCGAAGCCTTCAGCGTGGATGTAGGCGATTTCCTTGAGCTTCAAGGCACCCTCGAGGGCCACCGGGAAGCCAACATGGCGGCCCAGGAACAGCACGGACTTCTCGTCCTTCATGCTGCGCGCGAGTTCCCGCAACGGACCGGCGGTGTCCAGGATCTGCTGGATCTTGGCAGGAATCTTGCCGAGGTCCGCCAGGACATCCTTGATCTGGCCGCTGAAGATGTTGCCGCGCAACTGCGCCAGGTACAGGCCCAGCAGGTAAGCAGCGGTGATCTGCGCCAGGAAGGCTTTGGTGGAGGCAACGGCGATTTCCGGACCGGCGTGCGTGTACAGCACGGCGTCGGATTCACGCGGAATGGTGGAGCCGTTGGTGTTGCAGATGGAGATGGTCTTGGCGCCCTGTTCGCGGGCGTAACGGACGGCCATGAGGGTGTCCATCGTCTCGCCGGACTGGCTGATGGAAACCACCAGCGTGTTGGCGTCCACGATCGGATCGCGGTAGCGGAACTCGTGGGCGAGCTCCACCTCGGTGGGGATGCGGCACCAGTTCTCGATCGCGTACTTGGCTACGAGGCCGGCGTAGGCTGCCGTACCGCAGGCCAGGACGATGATCTTGTTGACCTGCTTGAGCAGTTCCGGATCGATGCGGAGCTCATCCAGGGTCAGCTTGCCGTCGAGGTCCGAGCGGCCCAGGAGGGTCTGGCCAACGGCGTCGGGCTGGTCGTGGATTTCCTTCTCCATGAAGGAGCTGAAACCGCCCTTTTCGGCGGAAGCGGGATCCCAGTCGACGTGGTATTCCTTGCCCTCGGCGGGAGCGCCGAAGAAGTCGGTGATCTCCACGGAGTCGGCAGTGATGGTGACAATCTGGTCCTGGCCCAGCTCAACAGCACGGCGGGTGTAGTCGATGAAGCCGGAGACGTCGGAGCCCAGGAAGTTTTCGCCTTCGCCGAGGCCCACAACCAGCGGGGAGTTACGGCGCGCAGCCACAACCACGTCGGGCTGGTCGGCGTGGACGGCCAGGAGCGTGAAGGCCCCTTCGAGGCGCTGGCAGGCCAGGCGCATCGCCTGGGTGAGGTTGCCGGCGTCGCCGTTGAGCTCGTTGCGGAAGATGTCGCCCAGGAGGGCCGCCGCAACCTCGGTATCGGTTTCGGACAGGAAGGTGACGCCCTTGGCCAGCAGTTCCTGCTTAAGCTCTGCGAAGTTTTCGATGATCCCGTTGTGGATCAACGCGAGGCGCCCGCCGTCGGAAAGGTGCGGGTGGGCGTTGCCATCGGTGGGTCCACCGTGCGTGGCCCAACGGGTGTGGCCAATGCCGGTCAGGGATTCCGGGACCGGGTTTGCTTCAAGTTCGCTGACCAGATTGCTCAGCTTTCCGGACTTCTTCCGGGACGAGATGGTCCCGTCAGCCACTACTGCGACGCCGGCGGAGTCGTAGCCGCGGTACTCAAGACGACGCAGCCCCTCCACAACGACGTCAAGGGCGCTGTGTCCAGCTGCCTTACGAGACGAATTGCCAACATAGCCTACGATTCCACACATGGGTCCAAGCCTACCGGCTCAGTCAAACAACTGACGTGGGACATCCCCCCTCCACTTCGGCTGGTGCGTCGTGCATCACGGACAATTCACTTTGCCGTCGTCGCGCATTTCCTGTTCCGCCGCGTGAAGGGCAGAATCGTGAGCGTGACTTTGCAACGCACCGAAGCAAACGGCGACGGCGCTTCTCCCTTTGTTGAGCTCGATCGACACACCTGGTCCCGGCTTGCGGCCCAGATGGAGCAGCCCCTTAATGAAGAGGACATTTTCCGCCTCCGCGGCCTCGGCGATCCCCTGGACATGAAGGAAGTCCGGGAGGTCTATCTCCCGCTTTCGCGCCTCCTGCACCTCTACGTTGAGGCATCGCACCAGCTCCACGCCGCCACCACCACCTTCCTCGGCGAACAGACGCAACGTACCCCCTTCGTCATCGGCGTGGCAGGATCCGTGGCCGTAGGCAAATCCACCATCGCCCGCGTGCTCCGCGAAATGCTCCGCCGCTGGCCCGGCACACCCAATGTGGAGCTCATTACCACCGACGGATTCCTCTATCCCCTGGCCGAGCTCAAACGCCGGCACCTCCTGGAACGCAAGGGTTTCCCGGAGTCCTACGACCGCCGCGCGCTGTTGCGTTTTGTGTCGGAAGTCAAGGGTGGAGCGGAGGAAGTCCGGGCGCCATGGTACTCCCACGTGACCTATGACATTGTGCCGGGACGCGAGGTAGTGGTCCGCCGGCCCGACGTGCTGATTGTGGAAGGCCTCAACGTCCTGGCACCGGCAAGGCCCCGCATCGACGGCAAGCAGGGACTGGCCCTGAGCGACTTCTTCGACTTCTCCATCTACGTGGACGCCAAGACTTCCTACATTGAAGAGTGGTACGTGGACCGGTTCCGCAAGCTGCGTTCCACGGCGTTCGCCCAGCCTGAGTCCTACTTCCACCGCTACGCCACCCTCTCCGACGACGACGCCGAATCCACGGCCCGCGGAATCTGGAAGCGCATCAACGAGCCCAACCTCGAGGAGAACGTGTTGCCCACCCGTGGACGCGCACAGTTGGTCCTGACCAAGGATGCGGATCACTCCATCCGGCGCATGCTCCTGCGGAAGGTCTGATTCGTTGACCCATCCCCAGCCCAGCCGACGTGCTTTCGCAGGCCTTCTCACCGCAGGGGCCGGCATGCTTGCCTTGGCTGCCTGCACCCCGGACAGCACAGCCCCCTCCCCTGCCGTTGCGGACGCTCCCACAGCTTCGCCCAGCGCCACCCCCACTGCCACTCCCAGCGTGACCCCGGCGGCTGCCGCCACCAGCACCCCACCCAGCCCATCGCCGTCGAGCACGGCAACCACGCAGTTCTCCCTCACCGACCCCACCAGCCCGTGGGTGGTGGTCAACAAGCACCGGCCGCTCAACCCGCAGAACTACGTGCCGGCCGACCTGGTGCAGCCGAAGATCCGCCTCGCAGTCAGCGGCGAGGCCACCCTCCTGAACAGCACGACGGCGGCTGCCGCGGAAAAGCTGTTTGGCGCGGCTGCAGCCGAAGGCGTCGTCATGGCGCTGGCATCGGGCTACCGCTCATACTCCACGCAGGTCACCACATACGGCGGGTATGTGGCCAGCAGCGGACAAGCGGCCGCGGACCGGGCCTCCGCCCGCCCGGGCTACTCGGAACACCAAACCGGTTGGTCCTTCGACATCGCTGACGGTGGGGGCGCGTGCAGCTTCCAACCGTGCTTCGCTGAGCAGCCGGCAGCCGTCTGGGCCAAGGCCAACGCCCACAAGTACGGCTTCGTGGTGCGCTACCCGTGGATGTTCCATGAGATCACCGGCTATTACTACGAGTCCTGGCACCTGCGGTACATCGGCGTCGAGGCAGCCACGGCCATGGCAACCAAGGGCATTGCCACTCTCGAAGAGTACTTCGGACTGGAGGCTGCGCCGGATTACCTGGCTTAGCCTGCACGCGAAAGGCGGCCCGCTCCAAACCGGAGCGGGCCGCCTTTCGCGTAGTACGGAGTCCTAGACAGCCACGTCGCTGGTGACGCTCAAGCGTTCCTTCACGACGGCGGCGAGGCTCTTGCAGATACGCTCAGCAGTTTCCATGTCAGCGGCCTCCACCATGACACGGACCAAAGCCTCCGTGCCGGACGGGCGCAACAGGACGCGGCCGGTCTCTCCGAGTTCCTCTTCCGCGGCGACGACGGCAGCTGCTACGCCTTCGTCGGTGGCTGCGCGGCCCTTGTCCACTCCCTTGACGTTGATCATCAGCTGCGGGAGCTTGGTCATCGCGGTGGCCAGGTCCTTCAGGCTGCGGCCGGTGAGGGCTACCTGGGCTGCGAGCTGCAGGCCGGTGAGCACGCCGTCGCCCGTGGTGGCGTAGTCGGAGAGGATCACGTGTCCGGACTGTTCGCCGCCGAGGTTGTAGCCGCCGTCGCGCATTTCTTCCAGTACGTAACGGTCGCCAACGGCGGTTTCGCGGATGGTGATTCCGGCGTCGCGGAGCGCGAGCTTGAGCCCGAGGTTGCTCATGACGGTTGCCACCAGGACGTTGTCCTTGAGCTTGCCCGCCTTGTCCAAGGCCAACGCCAGGATCGCCATGATCTGGTCGCCGTCCACCTCGTTGCCTTCGTGGTCCACGGCAAGGCAGCGGTCAGCGTCGCCGTCGTGGGCGATCCCGAGGTCCGCGCCGTACTTAACCACGGCTTCCTTCAACGGGCCCAGGTGCGTGGAGCCAACGCCGTCGTTGATGTTGAGGCCGTCCGGTTCGGCACCGATCACCACAACGTCGGCGCCGGCGTCCTTGAAGACCTGCGGCGAGCAGCCACTCGCTGCCCCGTGCGCGCAGTCCAGGACGACCTTCAGGCCGTCGAGTCGCTTGGGGATGGTACCGAGCAGGTGGACGATGTAGCGGTCCTCGGCGTCCGAGAAGCGCTGGATGCGTCCCACGTCCCCACCTACCGGACGCTGCGGCTCTTTGCCCAGGTGCGCTTCTATGGCGTCTTCGACGTCGTCCGGCAGCTTCTGGCCGCCGCGGGCGAAGAACTTAATGCCGTTGTCCGGGGCCGGATTGTGGGAAGCAGAGAGCATGACGCCGAAATCGGCGTCGAGGTCGGCTACCAGGTACGCCGCAGCCGGCGTGGGGAGTACACCGGCGTCGAACACGTCCACACCGGAGCTGGAGAGCCCGGCTTCGACGGCGGCGGCGAGGAATTCGCCGCTGGCCCGGGGGTCCCGTGCGACAACGGCGCGGGGCCGCTTGCCGTCGGTTGTGCGGTCATGGCCGAGTACGACGGCGGCGGCCTGGGCAAGCTGCATAGCCAGCTCGGCGGTGAGCAATCCGTTCGCGAGACCGCGCACGCCATCTGTTCCAAATAATCTAGACATCGGCTCAAGTTTAGACGACGACGGCACAGCGACCGTCCACGGCACGTTCCGGAGCGTCACAACCGATGGATTAAACGGCGGAAGCCCGCCCCACCGGAGTGGAACGGGCTTCCTGCGAAGCGCGGTTTAGCGCTTGGAGTACTGCTGAGCCTTACGTGCCTTCTTGAGACCGGCCTTCTTACGCTCGATGACGCGGGCGTCACGAGTGAGGAAGCCAGCCTTCTTGAGGGTGGGGCGGTTGTTCTCGACGTCGATCTCGTTCAGCGAACGAGCGATGCCGAGACGCAGTGCGCCAGCCTGGCCGGAGGGGCCACCGCCGTGGATACGGGCGATGACGTCGTAGGCGCCTTCGAGGTCAAGAACGCGGAACGGTTCGTTGACATCCTGCTGGTGCAGCTTGTTCGGGAAGTAGTTGGCCAGCTCGCGGCCGTTGATGATCCACTTGCCGGAGCCCGGTACAACGCGGACGCGTGCAACGGCTTCCTTGCGGCGGCCAACAGCTGCGCCGGCAACGGTCAGTGCCGGGCGCTCCTTCTTGGGCGCGTCCTCGGCGGGTGCGCTTTCAGAGGTGTAGCTGGTGAGGTTTTCCTCGGCCTCGACGGCCTCGGCGGTCAGTTCTTCGTTCTGAGCCACGGTTCTCCTTGGAATAAAAAGTTAGTTGGTGGCCAGGACTACTGGGCGACCTGGGTGATTTCGAAAGTCTTCGGCTGCTGTGCAGCGTGCGGGTGCTCGGAGCCTGCGTAGACCTTGAGCTTGCCCAGCTGCTGAGCGGCGAGGGAGTTCTTGGGGAGCATGCCCTTGATGGCCTTCTCAACAGCGCGAACCGGGTTCTTCTCCAGCAGTTCGGCGTAGTTGACGGAGGTCAGGCCGCCCGGGTAACCGGAGTGGCGGTATGCGCGCTTCTGCTCCAGCTTGGCACCGGTAAGGGCAACCTTTTCAGCGTTGATGATGATGACGAAGTCGCCCATGTCCATGTGGGACGCATAGGTCGGCTTGTGCTTTCCGCGCAGCAGTGTTGCGGTCTGGCTGGCAAGACGACCAAGGACAACATCGGTGGCGTCAATGACGTGCCACTGGCGGTTGATATCGCCGGGCTTCGGGGTGTACGTACGCACGGTTTGGCCTCGTTCTTGTTCTGGCGTTCATGTTTCAGGGCACGCAATAAGACGTGCACCTACTATGTATGCGCTACCGGAGCAGAGGTGAGGGCTCTATAGACCAGTCATCCAGGAGTCTCGATATGCCACCTGAGTTACTGACCCTGCAACTGGATCCCCTGGTGGGCATGTGTCATCGAGATAGGACACGCACAACGACTATAAACAATACCTTCAACGGTATGTCCGGGTCAAAATGGGGTGACCGCGCCTGGGTGCGACTGTGTTAATTGAGGAGGACACATGACCGACGGACCTGCCCTGCCGCTCCTGCTTGCCCTGGCCGGCCTGGTCCTGAGTCCGCTCTGCGAGCTGCTGATCGCCCGCGCGTTGCCACGGCTCGGCGGACTCCCCTCCTTAAAGGTACGGATCACGACGGCGGCAGTCACCGCGCTGCTGTTCGGCCTGCTCGCGTGGCGTTTTGGCTTTGCTTTTGAACTCCCGGCCTATCTTTTATTGGCGCTTTTGGGCGTGCAGCTTTCACGCATTGATTTCGCCCTTCATTTGCTCCCCAACCGGCTCGTATTGGCCCTTCTTGGCGGCGGCCTGGCGCTCCTGGGAGTGTCCTCGGCGGTGCTTCCGGGCTGGCCCGAGCTGCTCCGGGCCCTCGCGGGAGGGGCAATCCTGTTCGCCGGCTACCTCATTTTGGGACTTATTTCGCCACGTAGCCTCGGAATGGGCGATGTGAAGCTCGCCGCGCCCTTGGGAATGTACCTAGGCTACTTGGGTTGGCCCCACGTACTGTACGGCGGACTATTGGGGTTCGTGGTGGGCGGGGTGCTGACGGTGCTGATGTTACGGCTGAGATCCGCTGAAAAACCGGCCGAAACAGCCCACGGTCCAGCCATGATGGCTGCGGCGCTGGGCGTTGTCCTGTTCATGAACTGAACGGCTGAGTACCGCCCCCGGACTGCGCGCCGATGACCCCAAACTCATAAGGGGCCTTAATTTTCCAAGTAGTCGCTTGGTGTTTTGGCGTCGAAAACTGAGTACCCGCCTCCACGGCATCGAGTACCTGGCAGCGGACCCTGGAAAAAAATTCGAGTACGCCTACGCATTGTTGAATCCATCCCAAACCAGCAATTCTTGTCATATCGAAATCCGAACCGCTAAAGGCAAAACGGGGGTAGTTCGGAATTCGAAGCAAATTCCGATAATTTGCTGGACCTATGTAACACAATTTCACATAGAAAATTCTGGGAAGGATTTACCATGAACTCGCTTATGGTCAACATGATTGCTTTCGTCGCCGGCATCAAGGAACGCTTCACCTCCGAGAAGGGCGCCACCGCCGTTGAATACGGCATCATGGTCGCACTCATCGCCGTGGTCGTCATCGGTGCTGTCACCCTCATCGGCACCAACCTGGACCTTACCTTCGACAAGATCGCGGACAACGTCAAGCCCAAGCCGTAGCGGTTAGTCAACATCTCCATCTGCCGGCTGTCCGCCCAATCTGGACAGCCGGCAGCGGTGTTTACGGAGTACACCGGGAAGCGTCTGGGCGCCCCGGCGAGCCTCCGAGGTATTGAGGTGTACCAAAGATGAGGAAACAATCATGAAAACGCGATTAATCGGGGGCATCGCCGCGCTGGTCCTGGCTGTCATTGGGACTGTGCTGCTGGTGAATTATGTCTCCAACGCGGACCGGCGGGCGCAATCGTCCCTGGATCCCGTCGACGTCGTTGTCGTCGAAAAGCCAATTCCGGCCGGCACCAGCGTCCAGGAACTCAGTTCCTACGTGCAAATCAAGTCGGTGCCCAGCGCTGCCAAGGCTGACGGGGCGCTGACCGCACTCGACAAAGGCAGTGGGCAGGTCACGTCGGTCGCTCTGGAACCTGGTGAGCAGCTCCTGGGAAGCCGACTCATTAATCCTGCCGAACGCATTATGGAAGGTGCCGTTCCTGTTCCGGAAGGGATGCAGGAAGTAACTATTCTGTTGCCCCCTGAAAGCGTTGTGGGCGGAACCATCAGGGCGGGAGACCTCGTGGGTCTCTTTGTCACGCAAACAGACCCCACCAATGCCCAGATTGCCAGCACGCAGCTGGTGTTTGACAAAGTTCTGGTCACCGCGATCCAGCAGGCACCGGCAACAACTGGTACCGCGCAGGAAGGCACCTCGGCTGTGCCCAGTGGCTCGTCGTTCGTCACTCTTGCCAGGAACTCCACCGATGCCGCCAAGGTGATCCTGAGCGCCAAGGTCGGGAGCATCTGGCTGAGCAAGCAAACAGCAAACACACCGGAGAGTCCCAAGACTCCCGTCAGCACGTCGGGGATCTTCCAATGAGCCGCTTCCTGGCCCTGACCACATCACCTGGGTTCGAACAGCGCCTGGTTCTCTCACTGGCAGCGGGGCATGAAGTGCAGGTTCTCAGCGGACCAGCAGGCCACCAGTCTCCGGCCGATGTTCTGAGTCGGAACCTCGGCGGGCCAATCGACGTCGTCATCTTCGGCCCCGACGTCAGCGTGGAAGACTGGTTCGCCCTGGCCTCCGCGATCGACGCGGAGAACCCGGAGATCGTCCTCGTCCTCGCCGCAGCGCCGAGCAGCGAGTTGACGTTGTCTGCCGTGCGCTCAGGCATCCGCGACATCATCGATCCGGGAGCAGACGCCCACGACCTCACCCAAGCGTTGGAGCGTGCTGCCAACACCGCTGCGAGTCGCCGGCAGGCATCCGTTGCCGGTGCCCGGGAGGAGCAACCGCGAGGCCGAGTCGTCTCCGTCATGTCCCCCAAGGGTGGTGTCGGCAAGACTACTGTGTCCACCAACCTCGCAGTGGGCCTCGCCCGAACAGTCCCCATGGGTGCCGTTATCGTGGACCTGGACCTTCAGTTCGGTGACGTCGGATCCGGGCTGGGTCTTGAACCCGCACACACCATCACCGACGCGGTCCGTGGATCGGCGGCCTCCGATTCGATGGTCCTCAAGGCGTTCCTGGCTCCGCACCCCAGCGGTGCGTATGCCCTGTGTGCTCCGCTTCGACCTGCTGAAGCGGACCTGATCGAGCCTGCCCATGTGGCTGCCTTGGTGCACCAGTTGTCGCTCGAATTCCCTTACGTCGTCCTCGACACCTCTCCGGGGCTCGGTGACGTGGTGTTGGCGGTGCTCGAACTGGCTACTGACGCTGTGTGGGTCTGCGGCATGGACATTCCGTCCATCCGAGGCCTCAACCACGGACTGGAGGTTCTGAGGCAGCTTGACCTGATGCCGCCGTCGAGCACTGTTGTCTTGAACTTCGCCGACAAGCGGAGCGGGCTGACGGTCAAAGACGTGGAGGCCACGGTCGGTTTGCCCGTGGAGGTGGTACTTCCTCATTCGCGGGCCGTCCCGTTCTCAACCAACGCCGGCGTGCCGATGCTTCAAAGCGGTCGCCGTGATCCTGTCGCCAAGGGCCTTGGGGCGCTGGTGGCCAAAATCGCCGCCGGTGGAACCGTCGTCGGCGCCAGGAACTCGCGTCGAAGGGTGGCAGTGTCATGAGCCTCATCGCACGTTTGGAAGCGGCCACCGCAAGTAGCGGAGTTGCCACTCCGTCAGGTCCTCAACCGGCGCCAACAGACGCGGCCGCCGCAGCGCCCGCGTCCAAAGAACCGCGGCAGATGGAAGAACTGGCACGTGCCACAGCTAAACCCTCCACCGATGCCCTGGCGGGGATCAAGAAGCGGGCGGCCGATGAGCTGACCAGTCGCTTGGGGAGCCGTATCACCGACAGCGGCCTCGATGAGGGCGATGTGCGCCGCATGGTCCGCGAAGCCCTCAGTGAGTTCATCGACGACGAACAGGTTCCGTTGACGCCGGAAGAACGCCGCCGACTCATTCGAGAAATCGTCGATGAAGTCCTGGGACTGGGGCCACTGCAGAAACTGCTCGATGACCCGATGGTTACCGAAATCATGGTCAATGGTGCACAGAGCATCTACGTGGAGAGGGCAGGCAGGCTCCATCCGACAGGGACGACATTCAGCTCAGATTCGCATCTACGGCGCGTGATTGAGCGGATTGTCTCCAGGATCGGTCGTCGAATCGATGAATCCTCGCCCTTGGTTGATGCCCGCTTGGAGGACGGCTCCCGCGTTAATGCCGTCATCCCGCCTCTGGCAGTCGATGGCCCGTCCCTGACCATCCGCAAGTTCTCGGCCGTGCCCCTGACGGTGGACGACTTGATCAAGTTCGACTCCATCTCCCCCGCGATGGCACAGGTACTGGACGCCTGTGTTAAGGCGAGACTGAACATCATCGTCTCCGGTGGCACCGGTACCGGCAAGACCACCTTGCTGAATGTACTCTCCTCCTTCATTCCCGAAGAAGAGCGCATCGTCACCATCGAGGATGCCGTGGAACTGCAACTCCAGCAGGACCACGTGGTTCGCCTGGAAAGCCGGCCGGCAAACATCGAAGGCCGCGGTGCGATCACCATCCGGGATCTAGTTCGGAACTCCCTTCGAATGCGGCCGGACAGAATCGTCGTTGGCGAAGTCCGCAGCGGTGAGGCCTTGGACATGCTGCAGGCCATGAATACCGGCCACGACGGTTCCATCTCCACAGTGCACTCCAACTCCCCCAGGGACGCGGTTGCCCGTATGGAAACCCTGGTGCTGATGGCAGGAATGGAGCTGCCCCTCCGTGCCATCCGCGAGCAGATCGCCTCTGCCGTGCACTTGATCGTCCAATTGAGCAGGCTCAGGGACGGCACCCGACGCGTCACCCACATCACCGAAGTCCTGGGCATGGAGGGCGATGTGGTCACTTTGCAGGACGCGTTCTCCTTCGATTTCGCGGCAGGTGTCAACGCCGAAGGCCGCTTCATCGGAAAGACCGTGGCTACCGGTGTCCGTCCGAGGTTCGTCGAAAGGTTGGCGGACATGGGCATCTACCTGCCTGCCGAGGCCTTCATGCCGCAACGGCAGATGGGCAGGTGATCACCGTGAATCTGGACTTCACACTCCTGGCCGGATTATTGGCCGTTCTCCTCGCTGTGTCCCTGCTGTTGTTCGTCGCCCTGAGGCCGCGCTATCAGGATATCGACGTAACTCGGCGCAGGCCCACGGGTGATGTCGACGGAGGGGAATCGGTCATCACCAGGATGGCTGATGCGACCGTCTCAGCCGTCGAACGTGGGGTCGGCCGCAATCGGGGCGGAATGTTCGGGCGTGATGCTCTTCAGGAGGCAGGTCTGGCCATCAAGCAATCGGAATTCGTGGTCCTTATCTTGGTGGGCAGCTTCGTCCTTAGCGTTGCAGGCTTCATCCTCGGAGGGATCCTGCTGGCCCTTTTCCTGGCGGCAGTGTCTCCCTTCATCGCATGGTTGCTGCTTGCAATGCGGACCGGAAAGCGGCGCAGGAAATTTGGGGAACAGCTCACGGACATGCTCCGTGCCATTTCCGGCAGCCTGCGGTCCGGCCACAGCATCACCTCCAGCATGCATAGCGCCAGTCTCGAAATGCCTGCCCCAATGTCCGAAGAACTTGCCCGGATAGTCAACGAGAACCGTGTGGGCAGGCCAGTATCGGATGCCATGGCTGACGTCGGGCGAAGGATGCAATGCGAGGACTTCGAATGGCTCAGCCAGGCCATCGAGATCAACCGTGAAGTTGGCGGCGACCTCGCCGGGGTTCTGGACCATGCAGCAGAAACGGTGCGGGAACGCTCCCAAATAAAAGGTCAGGTCCGTGCCCTGGCGGCCGAAGGTAAATTCTCTGCCTACATCCTCATCGGCTTGCCATTCGTGGTTGCCATCCTCATCAACGTGGTTAATCCCGGCTACATGGCCACTCTTTTCCAGTCTTTACTGGGTTGGATCTTCATTATCGTCGGCGTGATCATGATGGCCATCGGCTCCTTTTGGATCAGCCGCATGGTCAAGATCGAATTCTAGGAGGTGCTGTCATGTCCGCATACGTTTGGCTTCTGATCGCCGCAGTGGTCTTGCCGGCATCCTATTTCGCGTGGTCACTCATTGCCGTTGACCGGACATCGAGTCGTTTGATCCGTTCCAGGCTCCAGGCTGTTGGCGAAGGACCGGTCAACGACGTCGCCACCGGCCCGTCCCTGCTGACCCGGATCGCGCGCAGGTTTACCCCCAATTCCTACGCTCTGCGGCTCGACCAGATCCTCGCCAAGGCCGGACGCCCCGCATCCATGCCATTGGAGCGATTGTTGACCCTCAAGCCACTCGCCGCTCTTGGTGGCGGACTCCTCGTCTTGGTACTGGGTGGCGCCCGCCCGGGGGCCGGGTTGTTCCTGGCTCTGGTCCTGGCGGGCGTCGCCTACTTCCTTCCGGACCTGTTGGTGTACAACAACGGCATCAAACGCCAAGCGACAATCGAGAAGGACCTTCCCAACGTCCTGGATCAGTTGCTGATCTCAGTCGAAGCAGGGCTCGGCTTCGAGGCGGCTGTCGCCCGCGTCGGGGCAAACGGAAGCGGTCCGCTGGCCGAGGAGCTCGTCCGAACCCTTCAGGACATCCAGGCAGGACGGTCCCGCAGGGAGGCCTACCGGGCCTTGGCCGACCGTTCGACGGTTCCTGACCTGCGCAGCTTCGTCGGCGCTGTTATCCAGGCGGACATCCAGGGACTGGCCATCGCCCGGATTCTGAAACCCCAAGCCGAACAAATGCGGATCAAGAGAAAGCTCCGAGCCGAAGAAAAGGCCATGAAACTGCCGGTTGCCGTGATCTTTCCGTTGATTCTCTTTATCTTTCCGCCGCTGTTCATCATCATCCTGGGCCCTGCAATTATCAACGCAATCGCAACATTCGCCGGCAAGTGAAGGTTGGGTGAATACCATGTCAAGGCTAGTCAAGGCGCGTCACCGGAGACCGGATGACCGGCAACGAGGCGCCTCCATCGTAGAGTTCGCGATCATCGTTCCACTGCTGTTGTCCATGCTGCTCGGTGTCATCGACTTCGGCGTCGCTTACAGCGAAAACATCAGCCTGCAGGCAGCTGCCCGCGAAGGCGCACGCCAAGGAGTCACCAACGGAGACGTCATCGCATCCGTGACCGGCTCAAGAGGCAACCTCGAAGCCGCCAAGCTCCAATCCAAGTTCGTCGTAGACACCTCCGGCGGTGCCCCGGGGAAGCTCGTTGTCTGCCTGCGCTACCCGCAGCGCTCTGTCAGCGGTTTCTTCAGCTGGATGCTCAACGGCTACTTCGACACCCAATACGTCATGAAAATGGAGGGCACGGCAAGCGTGACTTCCGGAGCCAAGAACTGGACCGGTGGAACATGCGCAGCATAGCCATACGCAGGATCTCGACGCGCGCAAGCAACGAGACCAACGCACCCGACGAACGCGGGGCGTCCATCGTCATTTTCGCGCTCATGGTCCCGCTGCTTTTCGCCGCACTTGCCATTGCCCTCGACTTTGGCAAACTGGCCTACGAGCGCCAGGACCTCAGCAACGCCCTGGACGCGGCAGCCCTTGCCGGGGCGGGATCCTTGCCCAACGATCCCACCGCTGCCCGAAGCGCTGCCATCGCCTACGCAAAAAACAACGACCCACAGGCTGATCCCGCCATCACGTTCACCTGCCTGGTTGCTTCCACCGGCGCCTCAAAGACCGTGGCGGCCGGGCAGGTTCCCAACGTCTGCGACCCCGGCACGACTGCAGGTGCCAAATGCAACGAAACCTTGTGTTCCATCCCGTGCGTTCCGGGTGGAAACAAGACGTGCAACACCATCATCGTGACAGCCGCGAAAGATGTTCCCTTCGCGTTTGCCCCCGTCATCGGGGTCACCACAGGGACCACCGGTTCACTGTCCTCCATTGCCTGCAAAGGGTCATGCGGATCGCAGGTACCGAATCCCATGGACATCGTGATGGTCGCGGACCGCACCGGCAGTATGTCCACAGCAGACCGCAATGCGATGGTCGCCGGGATCAAGAGCACCCTGCAAACCATGACCAAGGAACAGCAGTACGTTGCCCTGGGCACCATCGGCCGAAGCAGCACGAGTCCGGGCAGTTGCATCACCACCCCATCAACATCGCAGACCACGGGACCATGGCTGCCTGTGGCTTTCTCCAACAACTACACCACCAACCCCGCAATACCCGGCGGAACGCCCCCACTGAACAACAGCAGCACGCTGGTCAGTGGCCTGAACTGTCTGGGCGCTTCCAGTACCGGCACCTATCTCGCATCACCGCTGAAGTCGGCCGCCAGGTACGCTCTCGGGCTGACACCCAACAACCTCGGTTCGCTCCCGGTCAGGTCAACCCCGGCCAAGAAGGCCATCATCCTGGAAACCGACGGCGAACCGAACGAACAGAACATCACGGGCGGAACCACGGCGTTGAGCAACAGCGGCGACCTTGGCACGACGAACGGTGCCACAGCGTGCCAAAACCTCAAGGACGTCGCAACCAACGCCAAGGCCCAAGGCTTGCTGATCATCACCGTCGCTTTTGGCGATGCCAACACGGCCCGGTGCACCACCGGTGGATCCTATGTCCGGGACGTGTTGGCCGCGGCAGCGTCGCCCAAGTCCGAGGGTGTTCCCACCGCGGCATCCAATGACTGCTCCACCACGGCGTTGAGGGCCACGGAGAACGCGGACGGTGACTTCTTCTTCTGCGCCGCGACGGGGGCGGAAATGGGACCGATCTTCGCCTCCGCCGTCAACGCCATCAGCACCAGCTCCCGACTGATCAGGTTGCCCGAATGAGCAACTCTGGCTAGACGCGGGCCCAGGACCGGCCGTTCGTGGATCCCAGACTACGGGCGGCCGACAGGGCCCCCTCCCGGTACCCAGAGCCGGGAGGGGGTCTGCCCAAGGAACCGAGTACCCGGAGTCCACCCGGCAAGTAGCGGCCTAAGGAAAAGTCGAGTACTTCCAGGGCATGTCTCATCCCTTTCAGTTCATCTACACTCCACATACAGGCTGGGGTGCGCCATTATTCAGAGCATTTTGAGCATCAGGAAGCCGCCATGAAAATATCAAGCTCGTCCTGGAAACCGGGGAAGAAAGGCACAGTAACCTTCGCCATCGCCTCGGCTCTGACCGCACCGCTCCTGGCGTCCACTTCCGCCTGGGCCGACGTCAATTCGGACACCATCGACAAGTCCATTGTGTGGGTGGACACCACATGGTCGGCCACCGTTCAAGTCCCCTTCAAAGATGGGACCACGGAAACTTACCGGACCACCCTGGTCACGCTTTGTACCGGTTGGTTCGTCAGCAACACAGGGCACGTCGCGACTGCCGGCCATTGTGTGGACGCTGATGACGCCCTGTACACCAGCATCTACGCGAAGGTCATTGATGAGCAGAGCCTCACGGGCGTCAAGCCGGAAAACGTTGACTGGCCCTTGTCATTGGCAGACCCACAAATCAAGATAGACCAACCATCCGGCATTGAGGGCGGCGTCTTGAGCGGCAAGACCGCCATCACGGCCCAGCTCATCGCCAAGCAAGGATTTGAAAAGGGCGACAACGCCCTGCTCCGGATAGCCGATATGAAAGACACTCCGGCACTGGCCCTCGGCTCCGCGGCACCAAAGGTCAGGGACAAGGTCACCTCCATAGGCTTCCCCGATCTGGTTGGCTCCACCTCCGACGTCGAACGGCAGAAGCCGTCCTACCGCTCGGGAGCCGTGAGCTCACGTAGCTATTCGACCCAGGGCGTCCCCCGCACGGAAATTGATACGGACATCACACCAGGAATGTCCGGAGGCCCCTCAGTCAACGAAGCCGGTGAAGTCATCGGCATCAACTCCGCCTACGTCTACCAAGGTTCCGGCCAGGCCAACTACATCACCGATACGCAAACGCTTCGGGATTTTCTGACGTCCAATGGGGTCAAACTCACCGAGACAGCGTCCGCGAGTCCGACGCCGGCAGCCGCTGCGGATGTGCCGACGGGCAATACCCAGGACGGCGTGCTGGGCATCCCGATCTGGATCATCGCCACTATTGCTGTGCTGGTACTCGCTGTTCTGGCGATGGGCGCCCTGCTGTTCGTGACCTTGCGAAAACAACGGAAGCCTGCCGTGTATGCCCAGTTCCCCGCAGGCCAGCCGCCAGCCGGCCCACCGCCCGCAGGCCCCCAGCTGCCTTGGATGCAGGATCCACCGCAGCCTGGCAACGGCCCACGACCCTGATATCCACATCCGGCCCGGCCGCAGTGAGTTGAGGAACTCTTGAGCCATTCCCACCACCTGCGTTGAGCCAGACGGTTCACACTCATAGCCAGAAGTCGAACAGGTCCGTTGAAGGGACACAGATAGCATGAGCGCGCTGACCAGCATAAACAAAACAGCGGACCACGATCCTGGACTGGCTATCCTGAACCCTGTCCGTCTGCAGTCGTTGGCTGACGAACTTGAATCTTTTGCAGAGGCCCAGCGCTTCCTGTCGGCCTATCTGCAAATGCTTCCCGAACGCGTCGAACGGATCGTGGACGCTGTCATGGACCACGACGAAGAGAGACTGACCGTTGCGCTCCTGAGCCTTGGGACGGCCTCGAATATGGTGGGTGCGTTCGAACTGGAAGCCATCTGCGGCGGCCTGAAAAACCTCGCCGCCACTGGTTCCTTCATCCCCATAGTGCTGGATTTACCAGTGATTCGTGCCGCCGCAGCCAGGGTCAGGGCCGCCGCATTGTGGACCGGCCAGTGCGTTCGTCAGGAGAGCTTGGAATCCGCGCCCGATTCACTGCTGGAGCGCACATAGTCTTGCATGAGGTCCACGAACACTTGCTGGTTCGTCGCAAAGGCGTTCTTCGCGTGCCCGACGATTTCCTCTTTCTCCTCAGCGCTGAAGGGCGCCGAATCCAAGTGATGACGATAGGCGTCCTTGTACGGCTTAATTTTGTCGATGCCTTCGAAAGCGTAAAAGTTCAGGCCTTCAGGCCCCAGGCCGTAGTGGCGTCGAACCAATGACGAAATGATCTGCCCTCCCGAGAGGTCGCCCAGATAGCGCACATAGTGGTGAGCCAAAAGGTAGGTCACCGACACTGGACCCAGGGAAGTGAGCTCCGCAGCGTAGGCATCGGCACCGGGTGTCACATGCAGGGTTCCGGAGTCGAGCTGTGCCTTCCAGTCGCCGCCGAAGTGAACATCCAGGTCCTTCTCCAAGGCATGGACCCGTAGCAACGCAGGGTCTGAAAACGCGGCAAGCCGGGGATCATCATTGACCACCAGCGCCGCTTCCAATGCACGGTAGATCACCAGATTCTGCAGCAGCAGCTTGGATACCTGTTTCGCGTCCAGGCGCCCTGCCAGGAGTTCCGTGACGAAGCCAGTCTGTTCTGCCTCCTCGTGCGCTGCAGCAGTCTGGGCTTTCAACACCTCAGAAAAACCGGTCATGGCTTACTCCATTCAGACGACTCGGACGAGCGGGATCCTGCCAGCAGCGCCAGTGAAGCACTTTGGCAATACTTTTATGACCTAATTCTCCACACAAATGCAAGGCCGTATCACCGTGCGTTACCCGGTCAACTCTTGAGGTTTTCCTGAGGAACTGTTGATCGATTGCAGGATGGGTTCTTGATGTGTGCCCGGCAAAGTATTTCTTGTCAGCCAGAAAGGCTGGAAAACAAGGAAACGGCCGTCCGGGGAAACGGTGGCCACTTTGAAAAGGACACTGATTCACATGGCCATCAGCCTCAAGACCACCTCCGGCAAGATCCTCGCCTCCGTCGCCCTGGTCGGCACCGCAGCCGCCGTCGCCGGAATGGGCACCTACGGCGCGTTCACCTCCTCCACCTCCGCCTCCCAGGCCGTGACCGCCGGGACCGTGACCATCGCCCTGGGCACCGGGGCATCGAACACCCTGAACCTCCCGGTCGCCGGCCTGCTGCCCGGTGACAAGGTCGAAAAACTCGTCACCCTCGCCAACACCGGCAACTCGGACCTGAACAACATCACCCTCACCACCTCCGCCGGCGCCACCGCCTCCCTGCTGACCACCGACACCACCAACGGTTTGCAGCTGACCATCGAGAACTGCTCCGTTCCGTGGACCGGGTCCGCCGCCCCCTACACCTGCGCAGGGACCAAGACCACCGTGCTGGCCTCCGCCCCGGTGATCGCCGCGAACAAGGTCCTGAACAACCTGACCTCCCTGACCTCGGCCAAGACCGACAACCTCAAAGTCACCACCGCGTTCCCCACCACCGCGGACAACACCTTCCAAGGCGCCACCTCCACCATCGCCTTCTCCTTCACCGGCACCCAACGCACCGAAACCACCAAGTAGGCGCTGCGCAAAGAGCTTCGCCGGGCCTGATCGGATTCACCAACCCCAGCCCGATCAGGCCAGGCGAGAATACCCAAGAGACCGGCCGCCATCAGGACAAGGAGACTGCAGATGCTTACGTTCAACCGCCTTCTCCGGACCTTGATGGCCGTCGCCGTCGTCGTCATTGGACATCTCGCAGCACCCACCGCAGCTCTGGCGTCATTCAAGGACAGCGAACAGGCCGCTCCCCAGTTCTCAGCAGCAAACATCTCCGCCCCGGCCAGTGCAAACGTCACCATGAGCTGCACCTTCGGCATCCGGGCAACCGTGACGGTCAATTCCTTCAGCGCGGTGGCCAACGCCAATTACCACGAAGTCAAGATCTTCGACCGCTCCGGAAACCTTGAGTTTACCGGCGACCTCAGCAAGGCTGCCGGCAAGACCTACACCTCCGGCTACGAAGTCATCGGCACGTGGTCCTACGAAATCCGCGGCTACTACAAGGTCCCCGGCACCTCCAACACCTGGACCGGCAAAGTCCTCAAAGGCAACCTCACCTGCGCCTGAGCGCCGAGTTACTCCCGCCGCGCCCGCGTCAGCTCCGCCCGGGCCAGAAGCTCATCATCGGACGGATAGGCAACTTCCTCCAAAACCAGCGGATGCGGCGCCGCCAACAAAGACTTCGGATCCCGGGCACGTGCCAACAAACGCTCATGCAACCAGGTTGGCGGTTCCAGCCCCTCCCCCACCCGCAAAGTGGAGCCAACCAAGGAACGAACCATGTTGTGGCAGAAAGCGTCCGCCTGCACGGTCGCGACGATGATCCCGTCTGCTCCCCGGGAAAAGGAGAACTGCTGGAGCACACGTATGGTGGTGGCACCCTCACGGGGTTTGCAGTAGGAACGGAAGTCCTGCAACCCGAGCAACAGTGACGCACCGGCATTCATCAGCGATACGTCCAAGGAAGCTTTGTGCCACAACGTAATCCCACGAAGCACGGGGTCCCAGCGCCCGGGGCCATCGGCAATCCGGTAACTATAACGGCGCCACAACGCCGAGAACCGGGCGTCGAAGCCCAGGGGCGCCAGGCCGGCGTCGTGCACTTCGATGGCACCGGTGAGGTCACCGAGAACGCGGCTCAGCGCACCGCGCAGGCGCCGCAGCAGCGAAACGGAAGGATCGACGTCGTGACCCCGCGTCAGGCCGGACCATTCGTCTGAGGTGAAGTCGACGTGCACCACCTGTCCGCGGGCGTGGACACCCGCGTCCGTCCGCCCGGCGACGGTAACCCGAACGGGGCGGCGTACCAAAAGAGCAAGCGCTTCCTCAAGGGACCCCTGGACGGTCACCAGTCCCGGCTGCACGGCCCAGCCGCTGAACGGGCCGCCGTCGTAAGAGAGATCCATCCGGATACGCAAAAACCCGCCGCCCTCCAAAACGGGGGCAGCGGGTTTTTGTTCGTTCATAGACTCAAGTCTACTGAAATTTACTTCTTGTCCTCGTCGGCCGGAGCCTCTTCGGACTCAGCAGCTTCGGCCTCGGCAGCGGGGGCTTCTTCAGCCTCAGCAGCTTCGGTTTCTGCAGCTTCGGTCTCAACAACCTCTTCCTCAGCAGCAGGAGCTTCGGCAGCCGGAGCAGCCTTGGCAGCAGCAGCGGTTGCTTCAGCAACTACGGCCTGCTTCGGGGAAACGGGCTCGAGAACCAGTTCGATGACAGCCATGGGAGCGTTGTCGCCCTTGCGGTTGCCGATCTTGGTGATGCGGGTGTAGCCACCGTCACGGTTGGCAACAGCGCCGGCGATGTCGGTGAACAGCTCGTGGACAACGCCCTTGTCGCTGATCAGGCCGAGGACACGACGGCGGGAAGCGAGGTCGCCACGCTTGGCGAAGGTGACCAGACGCTCTGCGTACGGCTTGAGGCGCTTGGCCTTGGTAACCGTGGTGGTGATGCGCTTGTGCTCGAAGAGCGATGCTGCCAGGTTCGCGAGCATCAGGCGCTCGTGAGCCGGGCCGCCTCCGAGGCGCGGACCCTTAGTGGGGGTAGGCATAGTTATTTCTCCTGTTGTGGAGGCCGGTCGGTTCCATCACTGGACCCGACGGCCAAGATCTGCTTTTTAGAGCTCGTCGTCGCTGAACGCGGCGTCGTCCTCTTCGATGGCTGCGGCGCGGGCTGCGAGATCGAAACCGGGAGGGGAGTCCTTGAGGGACAGACCCAGTTCAACGAGCTTTGCCTTGACCTCGTCGATGGACTTTGCACCGAAGTTGCGGATGTCCATCAGGTCAGCCTCGGAGCGGGCAACGAGTTCACCCACGGTGTGGATGCCCTCACGCTTGAGGCAGTTGTAGGAACGGACCGTGAGGTCCAGATCCTCGATCGGCAGAGCCATGTCAGCTGCAAGTGCAGCGTCAGTCGGCGACGGGCCAATCTCGATACCTTCAGCTGCGGTGTTCAGCTCACGGGCAAGACCGAACAGTTCCACCAGGGTGGTGCCTGCAGAAGCAACAGCGTCACGCGGAGCGATAGCCTGCTTGGTCTCGACGTCGACAATGAGCTTGTCGAAGTCGGTGCGCTGCTCAACACGGGTAGCTTCCACGCGGAAAGTTACCTTCATGACCGGCGAGTAGATCGAGTCGACCGGGATACGGCCGATCTCGGAGTCGCCGGACTTGTTCTGAGCTGCCGAAACGTAGCCACGGCCGCGCTCGATGGTCAGTTCGAGTTCGAACTTGCCCTTCGAGTTGAGGGTGGCAATGTGCAGATCCGGGTTGTGGAATTCGACGCCAGCCGGCGGAGCGATGTCCGCGGCGGTGACGACTCCAGGGCCCTGCTTGCGCAGGTACGCAACAACCGGCTCATCGTGCTCGGAGGAAACCGAAAGGTTCTTGATGTTCAGGATGATCTCAGTGACATCTTCCTTGACACCCGGAACCGTGGTGAACTCGTGCAGCACGCCATCGATCCGGATGCTGGTAACAGCGGCACCGGGGATGGAGGAGAGCAGGGTACGGCGGAGGGAGTTTCCGAGGGTGTAACCAAAGCCCGGCTCCAGCGGTTCAATGATGAAACGGGAGCGGTTCTCGGCTACAACTTCTTCAGACAGAGTGGGGCGCTGTGCAATGAGCACTTAGGTTTCCTTTCGGCGAGCATCCGCTATATGACGCAACACAGGTGGTGGAAATCGGCTTCGGTTTCCAGCCTGACCAGCCGGACCATGCTTGTGGATCCACAAGCAGGCCCGGCCGTCAGGCAGGTTGAACCTAATTAGACGCGGCGGCGCTTCGGCGGGCGGCAACCGTTGTGGGCGCTGGGGGTGACGTCCTGGATGGAGCCAACCTCAAGGCCAGCAGCCTGGAGCGAACGGATTGCGGTTTCGCGTCCCGAACCCGGTCCCTTGACGAAAACGTCAACCTTGCGCAGACCGTGCTCCTGGGCGCGCTTTGCAGCGGCTTCGGCAGCCATCTGGGCAGCGAACGGGGTGGACTTACGGGAGCCCTTGAAGCCAACCTCACCGGCGGAAGCCCAGGAGATCACAGCGCCAGTCGGGTCCGTGATGGACACGATGGTGTTGTTAAAGGTGCTCTTGATGTGCGCCTGTCCAAGCGCAATATTCTTCTTATCCTTGCGACGCGGCTTACGGACCGCTCCACGAGTCTTCGGGGGCATTGTTTCTCCTACAGAAAGTTATCGGGGGAAAACCAGGTCAATCCCGAGGGATTAACGTCCGGCCTTCTTCTTGCCGGCGACGGTGCGCTTCGGGCCCTTGCGGGTACGAGCGTTGGTCTTCGTACGCTGACCGCGTACGGGCAGGCCCTTGCGGTGGCGCAGGCCTTCGTAGCTGCCGATCTCAACCTTGCGGCGGATGTCAGCGGCTACCTCGCGGCGAAGGTCACCCTCAACCTTGTAGTTGCCTTCAATGTAGTCACGCAGCTGAACCAGTTCGGCGTCAGTCAGGTCCTTGACGCGAACGTCAGGGCTGATGCCGGTGGCAGCCAGGGTTTCGTGTGCACGGGTCTTACCCACGCCGTAGATGTAAGTAAGCGCAATTTCCAACCGCTTTTCGCGGGGAATGTCTACGCCAGCGAGACGAGCCATAGTGGCGGTACTCCTTGAATAAACCGGAGGTCGTAGGCAGTACACCCGCATTTTCCATGCGGCCCCAGCCTCCGACCGGGGGTTCGCTGTCCGGGCTCTGTAAAGCGTCCCAGCTCAGCTTGTGCTGCCTTTATTTACTTGCGTGGGTTAAGCAACCCAGGTTTGCCCTTGCGGGCGCTGGTTCCCTTGCGGGGAATCAGCCCTGGCGCTGCTTGTGGCGCGGGTTCTCGCAGATCACCATGACCCGGCCGTTACGGCGGATCACTTTGCACTTGTCGCAGATCTGCTTGACGCTCGGCTTGACCTTCATGGCGTTCCTTTGCGTGTTTAGCAGTTGATCAGCTGGAGCAACCAAGGCATTGCCTTAGCCGCCCAGCAATTTACTTGTAGCGGTAGACGATACGACCACGTGTGAGGTCGTACGGGCTCAGCTCCACCACTACCCGGTCCTCGGGGAGGATACGAATGTAGTGCTGACGCATCTTCCCAGAGATGTGCGCGAGAACGACGTGCTTGTTGGTGAGCTCAACACGAAACATCGCGTTGGGCAGCGCCTCAGTCACAACGCCCTCGATCTCAATGACCCCGTCCTTCTTGGCCATATCCTCCGCTAACTGTTGTTTGCCGCAGTCCTCCGGTTAGGCACCGGCGATCCAGCGGACGTTTTTTGTTTGCTTTGGTCCTCTTGGAACCACCACACCAAAAAGGGCGTGGCTGTACAGACAACCAACAGACAACTCTACGCCACTCGGGCGGGAAAGTTAAATCCGATCATGGTAGCGCACGCGGGCGTCCCCGTCACCCTCCAGAGGCGAGGTAAGAGGGGAAGCTGCCGGCCGGCGTCGTGATGCTTTCCGCGGCCGAAACGCCGTCCAGGATCGCCAACCGCACCGCCTCCGCCGCCGCGCCCTGGAGGGTTATCAGGGATACCTGCCGCGCCTGCTCGGTACTGCGGTCAAGCCCGACGGCGCCAGTCGCCAGGGCGAAAACGGTGTCACCGTCCGCGAGGGTATGGGACGGGTCGAGGGCCCTGGCCAGCCCAGCGTGACCCGAACCGGCGGTCCGCTTGCACTCGGCAACATCCAGAACAGCGTTGGTAGCAATGACGACGAGCGTGGTGTTGAGTCCCTGCGGCGGGGCCGCTGGGGCTGCGCCCCTCTGCGCGCTCGGTCGCTCCTCCCCTAGACGCGCGCTGCCGGGGCCCAGCCCCAGCGGCATTCCCAGCGCATTGACCACGGCAATGGCCCCCACGACGACAGGTCCATGGGCCGAGATGTTTTCCAGCGAGATCGAGGACGTCCCCACGCCCCCTTTGTACTGGCCGCGGGCAATGACGGCGCCGGTGCCCGCACCCACGTTTCCGCGCACGACGGCGGCATGGTCGCCTGATGCGAACGCCGCGGCGGCTGCCTGGTAGCCCATTCCGGCGTCGGGCCGGGCGCGCACGTCGCCGCCGCGACCGAGGTCGAAAATGGCGGCGGCGGGAACGATCGGGACAACAGTCCCGGGGACCGCGAAGCCCCTCCCCTGCTCTTCGCACCACTGCTGAGCCCCATGCGCGGACACCAAACCGAAGGCGCTCCCACCGGTCAGCACAACGGCGTCCACAGTTGAAACCAGGGTGGTCGGGTCCAGAGCGTCGGTCTCATGCGTCCCCGGTCCCCCGCCCCGCACGTCCACCGACCCCACGGTTCCCGGAGGCGGAAGGACCACGGTCACGCCACTGAGCCACCCGTCGTCGTTCTTCTGGGCGTGGCCAATCCGGATTCCTGGCACGTCGGTTATCTGACCCATGGCTCCATTCTCCACCCGGACCATCGAGGGCCAACTGGTAGCCCGGCCTCGAATTCGAACTCCGGAGTAACAGCGAGTAAACGGGTCCGGAAGTGTCAGCCAACTATCGGTACGGTGCCGACTTTTGGCCCGAAGGAGCCTCGGCCCTGTGGTGAGCTAGGGCTGTCTCCCGCCGCCCCGATCCGGGCCGGCACGCAAAGTTCGCCTCGCAAACGTAAGTGATCCATGACTACCCGACTCGTCAACACCCCCACGGACCGTGCGGACGTTCCGCCCACGGTGCCGCCCCCAACCGGGTCCGCACCTGTCCGCAACGCCAGGCGGTGGTCCGGCCGAAGCCGCAAGGACTTCTTCGTTTTCCTCGCCATGGCCCTGCCCAACATCGCCCTGATTGCCACGTTCACGTACTGGCCCCTGATCAACAACATCTATTACTCCACCTTGGACTGGACGCTGGGTTCGGCGTCGGCAACGGTGGTGGGACTACAGAACTACGTCACGTTCTTCACCAGCGAGGACGCGGCCAAGGTCCTCGGAACCACGGGCATCTTCACGGTCGTGACGGTGGGCGGTTCCATGGTGCTCGGCCTGCTGGTTGCCTTGGCATTGAACTCGATGGTCCGCGGCACCACGTTCGCCCGTTCGGCGGTCTTTGCACCCTACGTGCTCTCCGGCGTGGGGGTGGGCCTGGTGTGGCTGTTCATCTTCGACCCCGGCTACGGTGTCCTCGCCTGGATCCTTCGCGGCCTGGGCCAGCAGAGCCCGCAATGGATCAACGATCCCCAACTGTCCCTGGTGATGGTCATCATTGTGTACGTCTGGAAGAACCTCGGCTATTGCGCCGTGGTGTACTTGGCCGGGCTTCAGTCGCTCCCCCGCGATGTGATGGAAGCCGCGGCACTGGATGGCGCGAACAGCATCCGGCGGTTCTTCGACATCTCGGTCCCGCTGCTCTCCCCCACCACGTTCTTCCTGCTGATCACCACCATGCTCAGCTCCCTGCAGGCCTTCGACCTCATACGCATCATGACGCCCCTGGGGAACGGCACCAGCACCCTGATCTACGAGGCCTATCTGCAGGCCTTCGGCGCCTACAACCGGGCAGGCTATTCGGCCGCGATTTCGGTGGTGCTCTTCGCCATCCTGCTGGTCATCACCGTCCTCCAACTGCGCTTTGTTGAGCGAAAGGTCCACTACTCGTGAGCGCCCAGTCTCCCGCCGCCGTCGTACGTCCCGCCGAACCGGACCAAACGGGACCGCAGCCGCCGCACGTTCCGCGTCCGCTGTCCAGGTCCAACCTGGTCCAGACTCTGGCAACCGGGTATGTTCCGCTGCTCGTCGCAACGCTGGTGGTCTTCCTGCCCTTGCTGTGGATGCTGCTCAGCTCCTTCAAGCAGCCCGGCGAGATTGTTACCACGGACCTGAAGATCCTGCCCGAATCGCTGAACCTTGAGAACTATGCCACCGCGATGACCACCGTCCCGTTCGCGCAGTTCTTCGCCAACAGCCTGATCGTCACCACCGTTGGTTCCACCATCAAGGTGGTCCTGGCGATCCTGACGGCGTATGCCTTGGTGTTCGTCCGGTTCCCGTACAAGAACGTCATCTTCGTGTTGATCCTGGTGGCGCTCATGGTGCCGGCGCAGGTCTCGATCCTGCCCAACTACATCCTGATCGCGGGCATGGGCGGCAAGAACACATTGTGGGGCATCATCCTCCCCGGCCTGGGCACCGCGTTCGGCACCTTCCTGCTCCGGCAGCATTTCCTCACCCTTCCGCCGTCCATCCTGGAAGCGGCGGAGATCGACGGCGCCGGACATTGGCGGCGTCTGTGGCAAATCATTGTGCCCGTTTCCCTGCCCTCGGTGGCCACCGTGGCATTGGTGACCGTGGTCAGTGAATGGAACGACTACATCTGGCCGCTCATCATCACCGACCGGCCCGAAACCATGACGCTCCCGGTGGGCCTGACGTTGCTGCAGAACTCCGAAGGCAACGGCTCGGGCTGGGGAATCCTCATGGCGGGGGCCGTCCTGGTGATCGTCCCCATCCTTCTGGTCTTCGCCGCCCTTCAGCGCTACATCGTCGCCGGCCTGACGCAAGGCAGCGTCACCGGCTAAGAACTCCACCCGCACTATTTCGCATCGAAGTCAGTAATTGAGAGGAAGCACCATGCGCACGAATCTTGACCGTCGGCATTTCCTTGGCCTCGCAGGCCTGGGCGCAGGAGCAGCGGCACTGGCCGCTTGCGGTGGACCGTCGACGGCGGGCCCCGGCACCACCGTGGAATCGGCGGCCGTCGACTTCAGCGGCGTCAAGCCAGCCGCGTCCATCGATTTCTGGACCAACCACCCGGGCAAGTCCCAGGACGTGGAAAAGTCCATCATCGACAAGTTCCACGCCAAGTTCCCGGACATCAAGGTGAACCTGGTGACGGCGGGCGCCAACTACGAGGAGATTGCCCAGAAATTCCAGACGTCGCAGGCTGCCAAGACCGGCCTGCCCGGCCTGGTTGTCCTCTCCGACGTGTGGTGGTTCCGCTACTTCTCCAACGGCAGCATCATCCCCCTGGACGGGCTCGTGAAGCAGCTGGACATCAAGCTCGATGACTTCCAGAAATCGCTGGTTGACGACTACAAGTACGACAACCAGCAGTGGGCCCTTCCCTACGGCCGTTCCACCCCGCTGTTCTACTACAACAAGGACCACTTCAAGGCCGCGGGCCTTCCGGACCGTGCTCCGGCCACGTGGCAGGAATTCGCCGAGTGGGCACCCAAGCTCAAGGCATCCTCCGGTGCGCAGCACGCCTACATGTACCCCGCCCTGGCCGGCTATGCAGGCTGGACCCTGCAGAACAACCTCTGGGGCTGGGGTGGCAGCTGGTCCAAGGACTGGGACATCACGTGCGATTCGGACAAGGCAGTGGCTGCCCTCCAGTGGGCGCAGGATTCCATCTACAGGGACGCCTGGGCCGGCGTTTCGTCCAAGGAAGCTGCCGACGACTTCGCCGCGGGCATCGCCTCCGCCACAATTTCCTCCACAGGTTCGCTGCTCGGTGTGCTCAAGGCCGCCAAGTTCAATGTCGGCGTCGGCTTCCTGCCGGGCGGCCCCGAGGTTGCCACGGGCGTCTGCCCTACCGGCGGCGCAGGCCTGGGCATCCCCAGTGGCATCAGCAAGGAAGAGCAGCTCGCCGCCGCCACGTTCCTCAAGTTCATGACCGAACCGGAGAACACGGCCGCGTTCTCCGCCGCCACCGGCTACATGCCCACGCGGCTTTCGGCGGACATGTCGGCCGTCCTGGCAGCCACGCCGCAGATCAAGACCGCCATGGACCAGCTCGCGGTCACCCGTGTCCAGGACAACGCCCGTGTGTTCCTGCCCGGCGCGGACCAGGAAATGGCCAAGGCTGCCGCCAAGATCCTGACCCAGCAGGGAGACGTCAAGGCGACCATGACCGAACTCAAGAAGACGCTTGAAGGCATCTACACCAAGGATGTGAAGCCCAAGCTGAAGGCGTAGCCTCCCGGCTGGATGAAAAAAGCGCGGGGCTGCTTGGCAGCTCCGCGCTTCTTTCGGGTTTGCTACGGGATCGGAACAGGAACGACGCCGAGCGGCGCCAACTGCTCGGCGCCACCGTCCGGCGCAGACAGGACCCAGATGCCCTTTTCGTGGACAGCGACGGAGTGCTCCCACTGGCAGGATCGCTTGCCGTCGGTGGTCACCACGGTCCAATCGTCGTCAAGGGTGGCGGTCTCGATGCCACCGCGCACCAGCATGGGCTCAATGGCAAGGCACAGCCCGGGACGGACCTTGGGACCCCGGTGGTTGGTGCGGTAGTTCAGGACATCCGGTGCCATGTGCATTTCGGAACCGATGCCGTGGCCCACGTAGTCCTCAAGGATGCCCAGCGGCTTGCCCGGAACGGAGGAAACGTAGTCATCGATCGCATTGCCGATGTCCCCCACGAACTTTCCCTTCGCGAGCGCGGCGATCCCCCGCCACATGGCAGCCTGCGTGACATCCGAGAGGCGCTGGTCCTCCGGATCCGCCGTGCCGACGATCACGGTACGGGCGGAGTCCGAGTGCCAGCCGTCCACGATGCAGCCGCCGTCGATCGAAATGATGTCGCCGTCCTGCAGCACACGGCCGCCCGGGATCCCGTGGACCACTTCCTCATTTACGGAGGTGCAGATGGTGGCCGGGAAGCCGTGGTAACCGAGGAAGTTGGACTTGGCTCCGGCGTCGTTCAGGACAGCAGCGAAGACGTCGTCAAGGTCCTTGGTGGTCACACCCGCCTTCGCCGCCGCAACTGCAGCGTCCAGCGCACGGCTCAGCACCAGGCCGGCCTCGTGCATCTTGCGCATCTGCTCGTTGGACTTGTATTCAATGCGGGGCTGACCGAACGCCATGTTCTCCTCTGGAATGTTTATACGGGTGCCGATCGGGCCCCACGCTCCAACCATTTTCCAGCATCTGACAGCGTGGTAGAAATTGGCTCGACCCCCAGGCCTTCCCGGAGCCTGTCCAAGCGGTAGGTCCGTTCGCGTCCAAGTTGGCTCACGGCGTACCGCGTCAGCCTCGGCGGCCTGCCGGTGACCAAGGCAGCGGCCTCCGAACCACGCGCCAAAGCCATGGCCCCCGGCACCGGAATGTACCGGATCCGCACCTCCCTGTGTCCTGTCGCGTCCAGTACTTGCCGGAGCACGGCACCGAGCTCCACGGGTTCCGCGTCAGCGACGTTGACGGCTCCCCGGAGCCCTGACGTGCAGGCAGCGAGCGCGGCGCGGACCAGATTGCTGATGTGGGTCAGTTGGTGCCGCACCGAAGCATTTCCAACGCTAAGGAGTTGTCCTCCATGGATGTTCCCCACAAGCCTCGGCAGCAGCGTGCGGTCCCCGGGACCGTACACACCGTGTGGCCGCAAAACCAGGGCGTTGCCGTGCTGACGCGCCTCGATATCCGCGAGCGCTTTGCTGCGACCGTAGGCGTTGAGGTGCCGCGTTGCAGGCTCCTCCTCGCCGCGGTTGAGGCATGGTTCCCACCATGGGTAGACGCTTGAGCTTGAGATCTGCACCAGCCGCGTTCCGGCAAATGCTTCCGCTACCGCCCGAGTCCCCAGGACGTTGGTGCGGTGGAAGTGCCCGGCGTCGCCCCAGTCGGCCACAAGGGCCCCGGCATGCACGACGGCGTCAACGTCCGGTAAGCGGGCAGGCGCAAGGCCGGCGAGATCCCAGTAAGCTATGCCGTCCCCTGCGCGCCGGCCATAGCGGACTACTTCCCAGCCCCGGGCTTCCGCCGCCTGGGCCACGGCTCCCCCGATGAATCCGGTAGCTCCCGTGACGGCGATTTTCATGCGTGGTCCACGGCAACCATTGTGGCCGCGAACTGCCGCCGAAGGGCCTCGCGGTCGGGCTTCCTGTGGCGTCCGGCCGCCGGGATGCTGTCCAGTATTTCCACACGGTCCGGAAGGGCGGATTCGTCGATCAGCCGGGACAGGTCCTTTGCCAGCCGTGCCCGGAGGACTTCCGCGCTGTGGCCCGGGGCCGGCACCACGGCGAGCCACACCGACTCGTCGCCAATGGAGTCGGTCACGCCAATCATCACGGCCTGCTGCACACCCTCCACGCCGGCGATCACCGGTTCATACAAGGCCGGATAGATGTTGGTCTTTCCTCGGATGATCATGTCCTTCTTCCGGCCGATCATCACCAACCGGGTCCGCCCATCTGATCCGCCCTTCCCGTGGTCCAGGCGAACCAGGTCCCCCGTGGCATGCTCTACCATGGGCTTCTCGCCAAGATAGCCCAGGCACATGTTGGGGCCGTGCGCGAACAGTTCGTGGTCCTCGCCCACGCGGACGCCGACGGCGGGCAGCGGCTCCCCGAGGAAGTCACCTTCACCGCTTCCATCAGCCGCAGTGAACTCGGCAGTGGTTCCCGCGGCGAAGGCAAGTTTTTCCGGGCCGTCGGCGATGGCTATGGGCAACAATTCCGTCATACCGTAGATGAGCTTGAAATCGACACCAGGCAGCAAGTCCGTGGCACGTTGGAGGAAAGGCGCCAGAACAGGAGCCGCACCCAGCATCACGGTCTTCAAGGTTGCCGGAAGCGCGACAGAGCCTTCCTCCACCGCGTCCAGGATGGGCGCCAATTGCGAGGGAACCAGGAAGAGGTGGGTGGCCGCGCCATAGCCGTCGCGTTTCCCACTCACCGGCCCCAACTCACCTGCCAAACGGAGAGGATCAATGTGGGCCGAGAAGCCATAGGCCGGCATGGTCCAATGGGCACCGGCGATCAGTGCGGGAAGGCCCATCATGAGCTGCTCTGAATGGATCCTGTCGCCCTCCCTGAAAGTGCAGCGCCAGGTGAGCTGGCTGAAGCCCGCGGCGAGCGAACCCCGCGTGTGGACCACGCCTCTGGGGGCTCCTGTGGTCCCCGAGGTAAAGATGATCACCGCTTCCTGCCCGGAGTGGCCGGCGGGGAGCTTCTCGTGGGAACCTGCCAGTGGTTCGTGGGCCGTTCCCGCCTGCGGCAACGGACGCCACAACTTTCCCACCGCCATGGCTCCGCCCGGGACACCGGGGAGCCACGGCCCCGCGTAATAGTGCCGGACGTTCATGGCCCCGTAATCGGGAAGGAGCAAGCCCCGCCGACGGGCCAGTGGCCGCAGGGGACTCCTGGTGCTCAGCGCATACAGCAGCGATTCCGCAGCCGCCCAGCGGGGAGCGGCGAGTTCGGCCCGGTCGCGGAAGAGGGAAGGACCGATGCCTGGATCGATGAACACCACCGAGCCACCCGCCCTGACGGCGCCCAAGGCGAGAATGAAGGCGGCCGCGCTTGGCCTGACCGAGAAGAGCATCCGCTCTCCGGGGCCAAAGCCCTGGTCCTGGAGCCGGGTGGAGGTCGCCTCGATTCCGGCCACAAGTTCCCGGTAGGTGATGGTCTTTCCGGGTTTTCCTTGGCTTCGCTTTCCGCGCGCCCGGCCGGGGGCCGTGATTGCCGGATGGTCCGGGACCTTCGCGGCTGCTGCATACACAGCCTCCACCAAATCCGTATGCGCCTCAGCTTCCATTGGCCAACTCCAGTTTCTGATAACCCGGGATCAGCACGCCCGTGCTGACTTTTCTGGATGGGATGGTCCAGGGCTTCTTGAGGTACCTGTCCAGCAGTACGTCCAGGGCAGCGTTGATTTCTGCCATGGCAAGCGGCATGCCGATGCAAAAGTGGGGTCCGGCCCCGAACCACAACTGCCGGGCCTGCGGCGGCGTGGGCTGGTCGGGATCAAACCCTCCCAGGCTCTTGGCGGCGTGCACGGTGGACAAGAGGATACGATCGCCGGTGCGGACCGCCTTTGCCCCGATGGCTCCGTCAACAACGACATTCCGGAGCATCATGGGTGACGGCACGGTGTACCGCAAAGCCTCGTTGACCGCCGCAGGCAGGCCCGAGCGATCGGCCGCGAGCGCAGAAATCCGTCCGGTATCGCTAAGCAAGGCCACCAACCTCGGCACGAACGAAACCAGCGTTTCCGTGCCCACCATGACGAAGGCACTGATGATGCCCAGGGCTTCTTCCTCGGTCATGCCCAAGCTGCGAAGCCGGCCGGGGAACGTCGCGGGGTCATTCCCGTGGAAGGCCGCCCTCGCCGGTCCGGCCAGAAGCTCGACGGCGGCACGCCCCTTGGCGGCCTGACGCGGCGTCAGGCTGGGGCGACCCAAGCGGACCAGCGAGGAAATCGAGGAACCGAGATTGAACAGGTCCCTGTCCGGCAAACGACCTGGTGCGTCATCCAGTACGCCCAGGAGCCGGGAAATGACGCCCCCGGCCAACTCTTTGACGCAGTCCACCAGGTCCACCCTGGCCCCGTTGTCCAGTCCATGCTCCACGCGGGACAGGAATCTTTCCCTTGCCGGCTCCACCATGGCCGCGACGGAGCCCGGAGTGAAGAGGTCGGCCAGCTTGCGCCGCAGTTCCCGGTGGTCCTTTCCGTCCATGTTGACCAGCGCCCGCGGACCAACCACGGGGGTCCACAAGCCACCTGAGGCCGAGGCTCCGTTCTTCACGAATCGCTCCCCGTCCATCAGCACACAACGGACCAGGGACGCTTCGCTGACCAGGACGCCCAGCCCGGGAAGGCGAAGCACGGGACCCAAAGCACCCAGCGAACGGACCAGCGGATAGAGCACCGGATGGGCGCCCAGTTGGACCCTGCGTTCCCAACGTTCTGCCGCGGTGACGGACCCCGTCATCGGATGTCTACGTGCTCGGGACGGTAGCGGTGGTCCGCATACCAGGCCAGGGTGTTCTTCAGCCCCCAGGCCTTCACCCGCCGGGAAGAGCCGTACACCACCACATCCCGGCGCAGGGCGTAGTTGCGGGTCAATTTCCGGACTTGGTTGGATAGAGCCCGGTCCTCGTGCAGATCCTCGATCCGGGTCCTGGGGAAGCCTCCTGAACGGTGGTACATGTCTGCGGTGATGGCCATGTTGCAACCCGGCAGCATCTGGTACGGACCCAGGTAGCCTTCCCCCTTGTTGCCGGGACGGATCCTGCCGAAGAACGACGCCACCTCAACAGCCAGCAGCATCATCCTCCGCTCCCCGGCCGTGATGCCCTCGTCATGCCGCGGTACAAGCTGCCCGGCGATGAGTTCAAGCCCCGCTTCGAATCCGGCCACGATGCGGGCCGTCCAGTCGCTCGCGGCGAGGCAGTCGGCGTCGGTCCGTGCAAGCCAGGTGGCTCCGTGGTCAACGCCGAAGCGCATCCCGGTATCAGCGGCCGCGCCAGTCCCCTTCTCCGCCTCATGCAGGAGGCGGATATCCATGCCGGGGTTCTCAGCGGCGAACGCCGCCACAATGCCGCAACTATCGTCGGTGGAACCGTTGTCCACCACCACAACCGTGAAGTTGGCCTCGTCCTGGGCCGCGAGGGACTCCAAGGTCTGCCGGACCAGCTTCGCTTCGTTGAGCATGGGCACGGCGATGGACAAACGGCGGGTGGGAGCAAGGCTGCCCAAGGATCCGGACTGCTCTGTGTTCATAGCCGCACCACGGCCATTCCCAGGCTCACCCCGCCGGCCAAACCAACCAGCGCCACCAGGTCACCCGGACCGCAACGCCCTCCATCGATGGCGATTTTGAGCTGCAGCGGCAAACTCACCGACGCGAGGTTGCCGAACTCCTCTACCGTGGGCACCAATTTGCCCTGCGGTACCCCTGCGCGCTCAGCAAAGATTTCGCGATAGGGGGCGCTGACCTGGTGTACGCAGACAACAGCGAAGTCCTCCCACTCCATGCCCAAGTTCGCCAGGGTCTGGTCCAGCACTTCACAACCAAGGTCCAGGAACGCGTCTTTGAGCTTCTCCCCATCCATGGCGAAGTACGTGGCCTCGGGGTCACGGGGAAAGGCCGATCCGCCCCCGGCCAGCGTCCCGACGGACCAATGGCTGCTCTTGGCCGTGAACGCCATGGCGAGGATTCCCTCCGACGCCGCCTTGGCTGAATCCAAAGCCGTGCGCGGCGGGAGCGCAGCCTCAAGCAGCACGGCAGCACCGCCGTCGCTCATGGTGTACCCGGGAAAGCTGCCCGCGAACGTCTCGAAGTCAGGAACCGACCAGCGGACCGCCCGCGACGGCGACTCCCCCGTGACCACCAAGACGCGGGCATAGCGTCCGGCTGCGATCAGGGAATCGGCGACCTCAACACCGTTCAGGAAACTGTTGCAGGCGTTCTTGACGTCCATCACGGGGCATTGCAGCCCCAGTTTGGCGGCGACCATGTGGCCGGTAGCCGGCTCCACCATGTCCTGGCTTGCCGAGGCGAAGATCAGCAGGTCAACGTCCGGAGCCTGGAGCCCGCACCCTGCCAGGACCTTTGCCGCGGCGTTCGCGGCCAGATCGGAGGCCTGCTCGGTTTCAGCCATGACGCTTCGTGTCTTGATCCCGGTGACCCGTCCTATGAGGCCCTTCGGTACGCGGAACCCGGGGCTCTGTTCAGCGATGCGACGCTCGACGGCGGCAGTGTCCAAGCGTGCGGGTGGCAGGTAGACCTCCAGGCCCGCGATCCGGCTGTTCCCGGAAAAGACTCCATGCATGCGGTTCCCCCAAGATTGCCGCGGAAAAGGAAAAGGGTGTGTCCCGCACCAATCGTACGGGACACACCCTTTGCGTCCGGAGCCGCTTTACGGGCTATGTGGACAACCTGCTTAGACGGCCTTCGCCGACTCGATCGCGGTGAGGACGCGGTCGGTGACCTCATCAATGCCGCCGATGCCGTCAACCTGCGTCAGGATGCCACGCTCGGCATACTTCGCAACAACGGCCTCGGTCTGCTCGTGGTACAGGTCAAGGCGGTGGCGGATGACGGCTTCATTGTCGTCAGAACGGCCGGTTTCCTTGGCGCGACCGAGAAGGCGCTGCACCAGTTCCTCGTCATCGGCGGTCAGCTGGAGCACGACGTCGAGCTCCTGCTCGCCCTCGGCGAGGATGTGGTCCAGGTAGTCCACCTGGGCCGTGGTGCGCGGGTAGCCGTCAAGGAGGAACCCGTTTTCGACGTCGGATTCGCCCAGGCGGTCGCGGACCATCTTGTTGGTGACGCTGTCCGGAACGAAGTCCCCGGCGTCCATGTACTTCTTGGCCTCGATGCCCAAAGGTGTTTCGCCCTTGACGTTGGCCCGGAAGATGTCGCCGGTGGAGATGGCGACTACGCCAAGGCGCTCGGAAATCCGCTCAGCCTGCGTACCCTTGCCCGAACCCGGAGGTCCGATAATCAGCATTCTCGTCATCGCAAAAGCCCTTCGTAGTGACGTTGTTGTAGCTGCGCATCAATCTGCTTGACGGTTTCCAGGCCCACACCCACCATGATCAGGATTGACGTGCCACCGAACGGGAAGTTCTGGTTGGCGTTGATCAGGACGAGTGCAACCAGCGGAATCAGCGCCACGAAGCCCAGGTAGAGGGCTCCAGGCAGGGTGATCCTGGAAAGCACGTACTGCAGGTAGTCCGCGGTCGGTTTACCCGCCCGGATGCCCGGAATGAACCCGCCGTACTTCTTCATGTTGTCCGACACTTCTTCAGGGTTGAAGGTGATGGCCACGTAGAAGTAGGTGAAGAACACGATCATGGCGAAGTAGAGCGCCATGTAGATGGGGTGGTCGCCACGGGTGAGGTTGTTGTTGATCCACTCAACCCAGGGCGCCATCTGCTCCCCTGCCTTGGGCTGGTTGAACTGAGCAATCAGGCCCGGCAGGTAAAGCATGGAGGAAGCGAAGATGACGGGCACCACGCCGGCCATGTTCACTTTGATGGGAATGTAGGTGCTGGTTCCGCCAACCGTGCGGCGGCCAATCATGCGCTTCGCGTACTGCACCGGAACGCGGCGCTGCGACTGCTCAACGAACACAACCAACGCCACAGTGACCAAGCCGATGGCCAACACGATGAAGAACGTGCCAGGACCCTTCGAATTCCAGATGGCCCCCAAGGACGTGGGGAAGCCTGCAGCGATGGACGTGAAGATGAGCAGGGACATGCCGTTGCCCACGCCCTTCTCCGTGACCAGTTCGCCCATCCACATGATGAGGCCGGTACCGGCGGTCAGGGTGATGATGACGAGGATCGTGGTGACGATGCTGTCATCGGGAATGATCGGCAGGTTGCAGCCCGGCAGCAATTGGCCCGAACGGGCGAGCGACACCAAGGTGGTCGCATTCAAGAGGCCCAGCGCGATGGTGAGGTACCGGGTGTACTGGGTGAGCTTCGACTGGCCGGACGAGCCTTCCTCATACAGTTGCTGGAACCGGGGAATGACCACCCGGAGCAGCTGCACGATGATGCTCGCCGTGATGTACGGCATGATGCCGAGGGCGAAGATGGAAACCTGCAGCAAAGCGCCGCCGCTGAACAGGTTCACCAACTGGTAGATGCCCTGCGAGGTATCACCGGACTTCAAGCATTGCTGGACATTCTGGTAGTTCACACCAGGCGAGGGGATGAAAGCTCCCAAGCGGAAGATTGTGATGATTCCCAGCGTGAACAACAACTTGCGTCGCAAATCGGGCGTCCGAAACGCCCGTCCGAATGCGCTGAGCAAGCGTCCTCCTGAGTTTAAGTACAAGGATGTGGATGGGCTCAATGAAACCCAACAACCGAGTCTAGCCGCTTGTGACGCCGTCGTAATAATCGAGAGTCCACAACCACGAAAAAAATCCCGGCCTGCAGGGCCGAAGCCCCGCAAACCGGGATCCTTTCACAACGGGCTATTGCCCCGCCAACTCTTAGAGAGCGGTGGTGCTTCCGCCTGCTGCAGCAATCTTTTCAGCCGCGCTGGAAGAGAATGCGTGGGCGGTGACGTCAACCTTGACGGTGATGTCGCCGGTGCCCAGCACCTTGACGGGCTGGTTCTTGCGAACGGCGCCCTTCTCAACCAGGGACTCAACGGTGACAGCGCCACCTTCCGGGAACAGCTCGTTGAGCTTCTCCAGGTTTACAACCTGGAACTCAACCCGGAACGGGTTCTTGAAGCCGCGCAGCTTCGGCAGGCGCATGTGCAGCGGCAGCTGGCCGCCGGCAAAGCCAGCCTTTACCTGGTAGCGGGCCTTCGTACCCTTGGTACCGCGACCAGCGGTCTTACCCTTGGAGCCTTCACCACGACCAACACGGGTCTTGGCGGTCTTGGCACCCGGGGCGGGACGCAGGTGGTGGACCTTCAGAGCGTTCTGCTTCTCAGCAGCCTCTGCGGCGGTCTTGTTCTCTGCCATTACTTCGCCTCCTCAACATTCACGAGGTGCGGAACCGTGTTGAGCATTCCAACGGTCACGGCGTCGGCGTCACGGACAACGGTGTGTCCGATGCGCTTCAGGCCGAGGGACCGAAGGGTGTCGCGCTGGTTCTGCTTGGCGCCGATGACGCCCTTGATCTGGGTGATTTCCAACTTAGCGTCGGAAGGAGTCAGGTTCTTAGCCATGACTAGACACCTGCCTTCTGGTTCTGGAGCGCACGCACCAGGGCAACCGGAGCAACCTCGTCCAGCGGCAGGCCACGGCGGGCTGCCACGGAAGCGGGCTCTTCGAGCTGCTTCAGGGCGTCAACGGTCGCGTGAACGATGTTGATCGCGTTGGAGGAACCGAGCGACTTGGAGAGGATGTCGTGGATACCCACGCACTCCAGTACTGCGCGGACCGGACCACCGGCGATAACACCGGTACCAGCGGAAGCCGGACGCAGCAGGACAACGCCTGCAGCAGCTTCACCCTGCACGCGGTGCGGGATGGTGCTGCCAACGCGCGGTACGCGGAAGAAGGACTTCTTGGCCTCTTCAACGCCCTTGGCGATAGCTGCGGGAACTTCCTTGGCCTTGCCGTAGCCAACGCCAACCAGACCGTTGCCGTCGCCGACGACGACGAGAGCGGTGAAGCTGAAGCGACGACCACCCTTGACGACCTTGGCAACGCGGTTGATGGTTACAACGCGCTCTACGAACTGGCTCTTCTCGGCCTCACGGCCGCCGTCGCGGCCACCACGGCCACCACGGTCGCCGCGGCCCTGGCCACGCTCGCCGCGCTCGCCACGACGTCCGCCGCGGCGGTCGTCGGTAGCGGCTGCGGTCTCAGTTGCTTCAGCAGCTGCAGCTTCAGTCACCTGAATGTCCTTTTCGTTGTTTTCAGCGGTCACAGTGCCAGCCCACCTTCGCGAGCACCGTCAGCGACGGCGGCGATGCGGCCGTGGTACTTGTTACCGCCACGGTCGAAGACAACAGCTTCGATGCCTGCAGCCTTGGCACGCTCGGCGACGAGTTCGCCAACGCGCTTGGCCTTGGCCGTCTTGTCACCGTCGAAAGCGCGGAGGTCGGCTTCGAGGGTGGAAGCCGAAGCCACGGTGACGCCCTTGCTGTCATCGACAACCTGGACGAACACGTGACGTGCCGAACGGTTGACGATCAGGCGGGGACGTACAGCCGTGCCCGTGATGCGCTTGCGGATACGAAGCTGGCGGCGGCTGCGTGCAGCAGACTTGCTCTTGTTCGAACGCTTCTTGTTAATTGCGATGGCCATGGTTTACTTACCAGCCTTTCCGACCTTGCGGCGGATGACTTCGCCGGCGTAACGGACACCCTTGCCCTTGTAGGGGTCGGGCTTGCGCAGCTTGCGAATGTTGGCAGCAACCTCGCCGACCTGCTGCTTGGAGATACCCGAAACAGAGAGCTTCGTGGGGCCCTCCACTGCGAAGGTGATGCCTTCGGGAGCCGAGACGTTGACCGGGTGGCTGTAGCCCAGAGCGAACTCCAGGTCAGCGCCCTTGGCCTGAACGCGGTAACCGGTACCGACGATTTCAAGCTTCTTCTCGTAGCCCTCGGTGACGCCCTGGATCATGTTGGCGATCAGGGTGCGGGTCAGGCCGTGCAGCGAACGCGAGTTGCGCTCGTCGTTCGGGCGGGTAACCGTGAGGGTGTTCTCTTCGAGGGAAACCTCGATCGGGCTGGCAACAGTGTGGCTCAGCTCGCCCTTGGCACCCTTGACGCTGATGACGGAGCCATCGAGCTTGACCTCAACGCCGGCGGGAACGGTGATGGGGAGACGTCCAATACGTGACATTATTCTCTTCCTTTCCCGTTACCAGACGTAAGCGAGGACTTCGCCGCCCACGCCCTTCTTGCCGGCCTGCTTGTCAGTCAGGAGGCCGGAAGAGGTGGACAGGATTGCGATACCCAGGCCACCCAGCACGTGAGGCAGGTTGGTGGACTTCGCGTAAACGCGGAGACCCGGCTTGGAGATGCGGCGGACACCAGCGATCGAACGCTCGCGGTTCGGACCGAACTTGAGGTCGATGGTCAGCTTCTTGCCAACTTCGGCTTCCTCTTCCTTCCAGCCGGCGATGAAGCCTTCTGCCTTCAGGATGTCGGCAACGCGTGCCTTCAGCTTGCTGTACGGCATGGTCACGGAGTCGTGGTATGCCGAGTTTGCATTGCGCAGACGCGTGAGCATGTCTGCGACAGGATCTGTCATAGTCATTTGGGCTATAGCCCTTCCTCGTACTGGTTTCCGCTGCGCTTGCTCTCATGAGCCTGCGCTGCCGGACCTGTTACGTAGTTAGTTTTCAGTCTTGAACGGGAAACCAAGCGCCTTGAGCAGCGCGCGGCCTTCGTCGTCGGTCTTGGCAGTGGTGACGACCGTGATGTCCATACCGCGAACGCGGTCGATGGAGTCCTGGTCGATTTCGTGGAACATAACCTGCTCGGTCAGACCGAAGGTGTAGTTGCCGTTGCCATCGAACTGCTTGCCGTTGAGGCCGCGGAAGTCACGGATACGCGGCAGTGCCAGCGATACCAGACGGTCCACGAATTCCCACATGCGGTCGCCACGCAGGGTTGCGTGTGCACCGATCGGCATGCCTTCGCGCAGCTTGAACTGTGCGATCGACTTGCGGGCCTTGGTTACCTGCGGCTTCTGGCCGGTGATCAGGGTGAGGTCGCGGACAGCGCCGTCGATCAGCTTGGAGTCCTTTGCGGCATCTCCAACACCCATGTTCACAACAACCTTCACCAGGCGGGGAACCTGGTTCACGTTCGCGTAGTTGAACTCGTCCTGCAGGGACTTCTTGATGGTCTCTGCGTACTTCGTCTTCAGACGCGGAACGATCTTCACTGGAGTCTCGAGAGTCTCAGTCATTAGATGTCCTTCCCGGTGGCCTTGGACACGCGGATACGAACGGTCTTGGTGCGGCCGTCCTTCTCAACGGTGTCGAGACGGAAACCAACGCGGGTCGGCTTCTTGGTCGACGGGTCTACCAGAGCAACGTTGGACACGTGGATCGGGGCTTCAACAACCTCGATGCCGCCGGTCTTGGTGCCGCGCTGGGACTGACCAACCTTGGTGTGCTTGGTGACGCGGTTGATGCCCTCGACCAACACGCGGTTGGTGTCCGGGAATACGCGCAGGACCTTGCCCTGCTTGCCGCGGTCGCCGCCGCGTTCCTGCTTGGCGCCGGTGATGACCTGAACCAGGTCACCCTTCTTGATCTTAGCCATGGACTAAAGCACCTCCGGGGCCAGCGAAACGATCTTCATGAACTTCTTGTCGCGAAGTTCACGACCAACCGGACCGAAGATACGGGTACCGCGGGGGTCACCGTCGTTCTTCAGGATCACAGCTGCGTTCTCGTCAAACTTGATGTAGGAACCATCCGCACGGCGGCGTTCCTTCTTGGTACGAACGATGACAGCCTTGACGACGTCACCCTTCTTTACGTTGCCGCCAGGGATAGCGTCCTTGACGGTTGCGACGATGACGTCGCCAATGCCTGCGTAGCGACGGCCGGATCCACCGAGAACGCGAATGGTAAGGATTTCCTTAGCACCCGTGTTGTCGGCGACCTTGAGTCGCGACTCCTGCTGAATCAATTTTTACTCCTTGCGTCGCGCCGGTTCTCAGGCCGAAATCATGCATACGGAATGAGCCTTGCGGAACGGTTGATCGGGGTGTCTCTGGACCTGCCTGGATTTTGCCAGAACAGGCCTAAACGCCCGTGCCACAAGCATCAGCTTCCCTTGCAGGAAAACCCTGCGCGGGGCAGTATGCAGTGGCACGATTGTTTACGAGGTGGTTGATGACGCACAAATGGCGCCATACAAACTCAAAATCTTAGCATGCTTTGAGGCCATACCATAACTGGCCGGAAAAGCGGAAGGGCCCGCGCTCCACAAGGAACGCGGGCCCTTCCAGTAAGCCCGGCCGGGCATGCCCGGCGTCGGATCTACTTGGCCTTTTCGAGGATCTCCACCAGGCGGAACCGCTTGGTAGCGGACAGCGGGCGGGTCTCGGCGATCAGAACGAGGTCGCCGATGCCGGCGGTGTTCTGCTCGTCGTGAGCCTTGATCTTCGAGGTGCGGCGAATAACCTTGCCGTACAGAGCGTGCTTCACGCGGTCTTCAACCTCAACAACGATGGTCTTTTCCATCTTGTCGGAGACTACGTAGCCGCGACGCGTCTTACGGTAACCGCGCTGTTCAGCGCTGGCTGCTGCTTCCGTCACGTTTTCCTTCTCGCTCACTTGGCGTCCTCTCCAGCCTCAACCTCGGCAGCTTCTGCCTTGGCAGCCTTCTTGGACTTCTTTTCTTCCTTGGCTTCCACAACCGGTGCGGCAACCTCGGCACGAATGCCCAGCTCGCGCTCACGGAGAACGGTGTAGATGCGTGCGATGTCCTTCTTTACCGCGCGCAGACGACCGTGGTTCTCCAGCTGGCCGGTGGCGGACTGGAAACGCAGGTTGAACAGCTCTTCCTTGGACTTGCGGAGTTCTTCAACGAGACGCTCGTTGTCGAAACCGTCCAGCTGTGCGGGTGCGAGATCCTTCGACCCTACTGCCATTTCTATTCACCACCTTCGCGACGCACAATGCGTGCCTTCAACGGGAGCTTGTGGATTGCCAGGCGAAGGGCCTCGCGAGCTACCTCTTCATTGACACCGGAGAGTTCGAAGAGAACCCGGCCCGGCTTGACGTTTGCGACCCACCATTCCGGAGAACCCTTACCGGAACCCATACGGGTTTCAGCAGGCTTCTTCGTCAGCGGACGGTCCGGGTAGATGTTGATCCAGACCTTACCGCCACGCTTGATGTGGCGGGTCATCGCGATACGGGCGGACTCGATCTGACGGTTGGTGACGTATGCCGGGCTCAGGGCCTGGATGCCGTACTCACCGAAAGTGACCTTGGTGCCACCCGTAGCAGCGCCGGAACGACCCGGGTGGTGCTGCTTACGGTGCTTGACTCGACGTGGGATAAGCATTTAAGCCTGTCCTCCTTCTGCTGCCGGAGCAGCAGCTTCAGCGGCCGGTGCTTCAACGGCAGCAGGTGCTGCCTCAGCTGCCGGACGGTCGTTACGACGACGGCGGTCGCCACCCGGGCGGCCCGGACGGTCTCCTCCACGGCCACGGGACGGAGCAGCAGCTGCCTGCTGTGCCAGTTCCTTGGCGGTGACGTCACCCTTGTAGATCCAAACCTTCACACCGATGCGGCCGAAGGTGGTCTTGGCTTCGTAGAAGCCGTAGTCGATGTTCGCGCGGAGGGTGTGCAGGGGCACACGGCCTTCGCGGTAGAACTCCGAGCGGGACATTTCTGCGCCACCCAGACGGCCGGAGCAAGCAACACGGATACCCTTGGCACCTGCGCGCTGTGCGGACTGCATGGCCTTCTTCATCGCACGGCGGAAAGCCACGCGGGAAGTCAGCTGCTCGGCGATGCCCTGGGCAACGAGCTGTGCTTCGATCTCCGGGTTCTTGACCTCGAGGATGTTCAGCTGGACCTGCTTGCCGGTGAGCTTTTCGAGCTCGCCGCGGATGCGGTCTGCTTCAGCGCCGCGGCGGCCGATGACGATGCCCGGACGTGCCGTGTGGATGTCCACGCGGACACGGTCGCGGGTGCGCTCGATCTCGACCTTGGCGATGCCGGCGCGCTCCATGCCGGTGGACATGAGCTGGCGGATCTTGATGTCCTCGCGGACGAAGTCCTTGTAGCGCTGTCCCGGCTTGTTGCTGTCAGCAAACCAGTGCGAAACGTGGTCGCTGGTGATGCCGAGTCGGAACCCGTGCGGGTTTACTTTCTGTCCCACTTAGCGAGCCTCCTCTTTCTCCGGGGTTGCGACGACCACGGTGATGTGGCTGGTCCGCTTCTTGATGCGGTAGGCGCGGCCCTGGGCACGCGGCTGGAACCGCTTCATGGTCGGGCCCTCATCAACGAATGCTTCGCTGATGAAGAGGTCACTGTCGTCGAATGCAACGCCGTCACGGTCCGCGAGGACGCGTGCGTTGGCCATTGCCGACTGAAGTACCTTGAATACCGGCTCCGAAGCTGCCTGCGGGGCAAACTTCAGAATTGCCAGAGCCTCATTCGCTTGCTTGCCACGAACAAGGTTGACGACGCGCCGGGCCTTCATAGGCGTTACGCGGATGTGACGCGCAATTGCCTTGGCTTCCATTGCTTTCCTTCTCTCGTCTAAGACGTAAGGTCAGGCGCCTTAGCGGCGCTTGCCCTTACGGTCGTCCTTAACATGGCCGCGGAATGTCCGCGTAGGAGCGAATTCGCCGAGCTTGTGCCCGACCATCGACTCAGTGACAAACACCGGGATGTGCTTGCGTCCGTCGTGTACGGCGATCGTGTGCCCGAGCATGTCGGGGATGATCATCGAACGGCGGGACCAGGTCTTGATGACGTTCTTGGTGCCCTTATCGTTTTCCCGTGCGACCTTCACAAAGAGGTGCTGGTCAACGAAAGGACCTTTTTTCAGGCTGCGTGGCATGTGTCCAGGCTCCTATCGCTTGTTCTTGCCAGTACGGCGGCGACGAACAATAAGCTTGTCGCTCTCTTTGTTCGGACGGCGGGTACGGCCCTCGGGCTTGCCGTTCGGGTTGACCGGGTGACGACCACCGGAAGTCTTACCTTCACCACCACCGTGCGGGTGGTCAACCGGGTTCATGGCTACACCACGGACGGTCGGGCGAACGCCCTTCCAGCGCATACGGCCGGCCTTGCCCCAGTTGATGTTCGACTGCTCGGCGTTGCCAACCTCGCCGACGGTTGCGCGGCAGCGCACGTCAACGTTGCGGATTTCGCCGGAGGGCAGGCGCAGCTGTGCGAAGCGGCCTTCCTTGGCGACGAGCTGAACCGAAGCACCTGCGGAGCGGGCCATCTTGGCGCCGCCACCCGGACGCAGTTCAACTGCGTGGATAACGGTACCAACGGGGATGTTGCGCAGCGGCAGGTTGTTGCCCGGCTTGATGTCAGCGTCGGGACCAGCCTCGACGAAGTCACCCTGGGACAGCTTGTTCGGAGCGATGATGTAACGCTTGGTGCCATCAACGTAGTGCAGGAGGGCGATGCGAGCCGTGCGGTTCGGATCGTACTCGATTTCGGCAACGCGGGCGTTGATGCCGTCCTTGTCGTGACGACGGAAGTCGATCAGACGGTACTGGCGCTTGTGTCCGCCACCCTTGTGACGGGTGGTGATCTTACCGGTGTTGTTACGGCCGCCGGTCTTGTGCAGCGGACGCAGCAACGACTTTTCCGGAGTCGACCGCGTGATTTCAGCAAAGTCGGCTACGCTCGAGCCACGACGGCCCGGGGTAGTCGGCTTGTATTTACGGATTCCCATAATTTATTTCCTCGTTAAAGTGGTCTCCGCTACGCGAGCGGACCGCCGAAGATGTCGATTGTGCCTTCTTTGAGGGTGACAATTGCACGCTTGGTGCTCTTGCGCTGTCCCCAGCCGAATTTGGTGCGCTTGCGCTTACCGGCACGGTTGATGGTGTTGATCGAGTCGACCTTGACGGAGAAGATCTTCTCCACGGCCAGCTTGATCTCGGTCTTGTTCGAGCGGGGGTCCACCAGGAAGGTGTACTTGCCTTCGTCGATCAGACCGTAGCTCTTTTCCGAAACGACGGGTGCAAGCACGACGTCGCGCGGGTCCTTGATGGTGGTTACGCTCACTTGGAGGCCTCCTCGTTCTTTGCCTTGTCAGCGACGAACGCATCGAAAGCAGCCTTGGTGAAGACCACGTCGTCGGAGATCAGCACGTCGTAGGTGTTCAGCTGGTCTGCGTACAGAACGTGAACATCTGCGAGGTTGCGCACGGACAGTGCGGCAACGTCTTCGGCGCGCTCGATCACAACGAGCAGGTTCTTGCGCTCGGAAACCGCACGCAGCGACGCCAGGGCTTCCTTGGCGGACGGCTTGGTGCCGGCAACCAGGGCCTCAATGACGTGAATGCGGCCGTTACGGGCGCGGTCAGACAGGGCGCCGCGGAGAGCAGCAGCCTTCATCTTCTTGGGGGTGCGCTGGCTGTAGTCGCGCGGGGTGGGACCGTGGACAATGCCACCGCCGGTCATGTGCGGAGCACGGATGGAACCCTGACGGGCGCGGCCTGTGCCCTTCTGCTTGAACGGCTTGCGACCTGCACCGGAAACCTCGGCGCGGGTCTTGGTCTTGTGGGTTCCCTGGCGGGCAGCAGCGAGCTGGGCGACGACAACCTGGTGCAGCAGGGGCACGTTGGTCTGGACGTCGAAGATCTCTGCAGGCAGGTCAACCTTGACAGTGCTAGTCATTGAACTAGGCTCCCTTCACGGCGGAACGTACGAGTACGACCTGGCCGCGGGCACCGGGGACGGCACCCTTGATAAGGAGCAGCGACTTCTCAACGTCAACAGCGTGAACCGTGAGGTTCAGCGTGGTGTGACGAACGGCGCCCATGCGGCCGGCCATTTTCAGACCCTTGAAGACGCGGCTCGGGGTGGATGCGCCACCGATGGAGCCAGGCTTACGGTGGTTCTTGTGGGCACCGTGGGAAGCGCCAACACCGGAGAAGCCGTGACGCTTCATAACACCGGCAAAGCCCTTACCCTTGGAGGTGCCGACGACGTCGATCTTCTGGCCGGCTTCGAAGATCTCAACAGAGAGCTCCTGGCCCAGCTCGTAGGATGCGGCGTCTGCGGTACGCAGTTCGACGACGTGGCGGCGAGGAGTTACGCCTGCCTTCTCAAAGTGACCAGCCAGCGGCTTGGTGACCTTGCGGGGGTCGATCTGGCCGTAGCCGATCTGTACGGCGACGTAGCCATCGGACTCAGCGTTGCGGAGCTGGGTGATGACGTTGGAGTCAGCCTGGACAACAGTTACCGGGATGAGCTTGTTGTTCTCGTCCCAGACCTGGGTCATGCCGAGCTTCGTGCCCAGCAGGCCCTTTACGTTACGGGTTGCGGTCATAGTCTCTCAGCACCTCCCTAGAGCTTGATTTCGATGTTCACGTCGGCAGGCAGGTCGAGACGCATAAGCGAGTCAACGGCCTTCGGCGTGGGGTCGATGATGTCGATCAGACGCTTGTGAGTACGCATTTCGAAGTGCTCACGGCTGTCCTTGTACTTGTGAGGAGAGCGAATAACGCAGTAAACGTTCTTCTCCGTGGGCAGCGGCACCGGGCCGACTACCGTTGCGCCTGCGCGCGTGACCGTCTCAACGATCTTCCGCGCTGAAACATCAATGACCTCGTGGTCATATGACTTCAGCCGGATGCGGATTTTTTGTCCCGCCATGTCGCCTGACTCTCTTTCAGCTAGTGCTGCTCTAGTTAGGGCTGCTCTGTTTACTTACCTGTTGTTGTGGCCGCCGAAGCGTTTGAGGATTTACCACCACACGCCGCACAAGCTGAATCCGGATAATTCCGGGTTCCTCAACCTGCCGGCGCACCGACCCCCGCGGTCGGGCGTGTCGCGATTTTCACGCAAACTCGACCGCATTCCATGGGGTTCAGGGTTATGTTTGGGCTTCAGCTTGGACCCTGGCACCCGGCATTATCCGGATCGGGACGCGAAGAAGCGCTTGAACAACTCATCCAGTATGCCGGAAATCGGAGCCGATGGCTAATCGGGCCTCTTCAGCCCATTGCCACAGCCGAGCCGCGGTATGGATGATAGGTGAATGACCGTCCAGGATACGGGTTCCGTGGAAGATCTTGCGGCGCGCCTTCGTCCGGGATTCACGCTCGGCGTCGCGTCAGCCGCGTTCCAGATCGAAGGGTCCCTTACCACTGACGGCCGGGGCCCGTCGGGTTGGGACGCCTTCTCGGAAAAGCCGGGAGCAATCGTCGACGGCGGCTCCCCCGCCATTGCCTGCGACCACTACAACCGCGCCGACCAGGACATCGCCTTGATGCAGGAGCTCGGGGTGGACTCGTACCGTTTCTCCTTGTCCTGGCCAAGGATCCAGCCTGATGGCCAGGGAGCCATCAACCAGCGGGGCCTGGATTTCTACGACCGCTTGATCGACAAGCTGCTCGCTGCCGGGATCTCCCCCATGGTGACGCTTTACCACTGGGACACTCCCCTCCCGCTGGAGCACGCCGGTGGCTGGTTGAACCGGCAGACGGCGTTGCGCTTTGCCGCCTACAGCGCCATCGTGGCAGAACGGTTCGGCGACCGCGTGGACTCGTGGGTCACCGTCAACGAACCGGTGTCAGTGACGTTGCAGGGATACGCTCTGGGAGCCCACGCCCCGGGTCACCAACTCCTCTTCGATTGCCTGCCCGCGGCCCACCACCAACTCCTTGGCCATGGCATGGCCGTGCAGGCACTGCGCGCCGCAGGGGTTTCCGGAGAGATCGGCATTTCCAACATGCACTCCCCGGTCCGCCCTGCCACCAACAAGCTCTCCGACCGGCTTATGGCCGAAGCCCTGGACCTGATACTCAACCGCATCTACGCCGATGCCATTCTGCTGGGCCAATACCCCAAGCCACATTTCGCGCTGTGGCCCTGGTTCCGTTCCCTGGGTCCGGTCCAGGACGGCGACCTCGCCATCATCGCCCAGCCGCTGGACTTCTACGGCGTGAATTACTACTACCCCATCAAAGTGGCCTCCGGCCGCGGACCGGCGGAAATACCCACCGGCACGGCCGAGGAAATGGTGAACGTCCCCTTCCATCTGGCCGCCTACCAGGAATACCCGGTCACGGGATTCGGCTGGCCCGAGGCACCTGAGCAGCTGGCAACCCTGCTGCAGGAGCTGAAGGAGCGGTACGGGGCGTCGCTCCCGCCCCTCTACATCACCGAAGGAGGTGCGAGCTTCCCGGAACCGGACCACGTCAGCGGCCCCGTCCAGGACACCGACCGGATCACCTATCTGGCGGAGCACCTGGGCCATGCCCTCACGGCAACGGGACCCGGCGGGCAAGCCGAGGGCGTGGACCTTCGCGGCTACTACGTGTGGACGTTGCTGGACAATTTCGAATGGGCCGCCGGGTACTCCCAGCGCTTCGGACTGGTCCACGTGGACTTCGAAACCCTGGAACGGACGCCCAAGGAATCCTTCTATTGGCTCAGGGCACTGGAGCGTGCCCGGAGGCACCACGCTTAACCCGATTGGGTTAAAAGGCTACTTGTTCTTATTGGCGCGGTTGATGCGCTTGGCCCGGTCGATCTCATTCCGGAAGTACTTGCGACCCCACAGGACGCCTCCGCCGATGCCAACAATGATGACCAGGAAAATCAGGAATTCCATGCTGATCCTTTCTACCCAAGCAACACTATCCGACTCCCTCCCCGCCGCGCCCACTGCCATCGGAGGCAGCGGGATCGGATGGACGGGGTCCGCGGTTCAACCGCCAGACTGCGAGGACAATCAGGGCAACGGCAACGAGTGCCAACAGGGCAAAGGCGTATGACCTCAAGGCCCACATGACGCTCGCGGCCACCCCGACTGCGCCCCACGCTGTGAAGAGCCTTTCGGACAACAGCAGTCCCACGCCCAGGAGTGCGGCATGGGCGGCCAGGACATAGACCTGCTGCGGGGGCGTTCCGCCGAAAATGGTGGCCACTGAACTGAGCGACAAGAATCCGGAGGCAACGCCCAGCCGCAGGATGGCGTCTCCCCGGCGGCCCCGCAGATAGCGCACCCCTGCCAAAACAACTGCGGTAACCACGTACCACTGCACCAGCCAGAACCAATCCGGCCGTGCGCCGTCCACGAACAGCAGCGCCCGCTGAAAAGCTACCAAGGCTACAAAGGCAGCAATTTCCGCCGCCAAGTGCTTCTGATGCGGCACTTCCGCCGCAGCGATGCCGCCAGCAATTGCCAACAAGAACGCGCCCACCAGTGCCGTGGAGTCGTGGGCCAGGCCCACCGCTGCTGCTGCAAGGTACGCCACCAGCGTGGTCGCAGCCAGCGATGCCCGCCTCCCCGGCTGGCCAGTCACGTTGAGACCGCCAAGCCAGCGGAGGCCGTACAGGAGGGACCCCATGCCCACTCCCCCAACAAGCCACGGCAGGAAGTCGGCCCACGGACTGGCTACTCCCGCATCGAGCAAACCCCCGACGGCGGTCACGGCACCTACCAGGGCGGTGGGCGCGGCGCCCGCATAGAAGGTGGGTATTGATTCCAGGTGCGATGCAGCGAAGAAGACAATCGCCACGGCCAGGACAGCAACACCCACCATGGCTGGTGAAGTATCCACAGTGGCCAAGCAAGCAGTGCCGGTGAACACCACAGCCGAGACAAACCACAGCCATCGGTCCGCTCCTCCGGCGCCGCGCCCAGGACGGCCCCGCAGCAACGTCTTTGCGAGCGTCACCGCCATGGCGCATGCCACCAGGAGAACCGGAACCTGAAACCTGTCCAACACCGCCTGGTGCAGGAACGTGCCGGACGGGAAGTCCAGGAATGGCCCCGCGAAAACCACCATCAGGGTGGCCGCCGCCAGTCCCGGATACAGTGCCACCGCAGCACCCAGCGTCCAGCGCACCATCAACGACGCGAGGCCAGCCAGTGCCAGGCCCAGCAGCAGCATCCAACGGCCGCCGCCGTCGAAATCGCCAACCAGGAGGTAGGCGAGCGGCAGTGCGGCCTGGAGGCCCAGCGTGGACCAGAGAGCAACCCGTTGGAAGGGAATGTCATTAAGCCTGCGATGCGCCAGGCAATGCGTGATGAGCTGCAGGAAAGTGGCCAACCCGAGCGCCAACCACGGCACCGCCGTCGAATCGGCAACGTCAGCGGCAACGAGCGTCACCAGGGCCGCCGACACTACACGGACGGCCACTAGGTAGGCTCCGCGAACCGGCTTGGCCTGGGCCAGTGCGGCCATGATGCAGCCGTAGGCAAGGAGGATGCCGAGCATGATTTCGAGGTCCCTCACATAGCCAGCCCGGAGCAGCAGCAGGGCCATGGAGGCCGGCGCAAAGATCCACGCGATCTGGTGTCTGCGCAGTGCTATCGAACAGGTTGCCGCTGCGAAGGTGGTCACGATGGCCGCAGCTCCGGGCTGCCAACCACCGTACGCGGTGAGGGCGGGCAGCCGCGTTGCAACATTGAATGAGATGGTTGCCACTGCCATGGCGGCCAGGAGGACACCCACATCCGCAGTGACCATTTGGAGCGAGGTTCCGCGTCGCCCGGCCACCAGGACCACCAGCATTTGCCCGGCCAGGACCCACACCACGATGGAAGCCACGCTCACGTCCTCACCAGCGAGGCCCAAGGCCCACCCGTGCCCCTGCAGATCGGCGTAGGCCGAGGCCACGAGGACTGTGCCCGCAGCACGGGAAAGCCACCAGTAGACCCTCCGATGCAGCGAGGGGGGAAGGCGCAGGGCCGTAGCCACCAGATAAGCGGTTATGGCCAGCAACACAAGATTGGCGGCTCCGCGTGAGACAACAGCGGCGGAAACCAGCAAAGCCACCATGCCTGCACCTGGTGCAAGGAGTTCGCCGATGGTCAGGCGCCAAGGACTGCTGCTTCCTCCGGTCATTGGTGGCACCAACACCCGGGGGAAGGCCATCCATCCCGAGGCAAGCCCCGCGAACAGCAGCGCCAGAACTCCGGAAACCAGCACGGGGTGTCCCGGAAGATCTTCCACGACGGCGAGAACCAGCAATCCCAGAGCCGCAGCACAGCCAAAGAGTCCCGTACTTGCCCGCGCCGCGACCACTACCAAGCGCCCTCGCTCAAGGACTGCACTCAGCACTTGCTGCACTCCGGACACAAATACGAACGCCAGCACGGTCAGCGAAACCCGCTCCTGGTGGCCCACGAGCATCCCGGCCACGACTGCGGGGACGGCAAAGGTGACAGCAATGCGCCCAGCCAGCACCAGGCACCTGCCAAGGAATCCACGGGCAACAGCCGCCAACGCAAACCAGTAGGCCCCGGTGGCGCCGAGCATCAAGGCCAACGGCCAGGCGCCCACCAGGTAAGAGAGCACCAGGGAACCGCCGAGCACCGCGGCCGGTGCAAAGACTACGCCTTGCCGCAGCCTCCACCCCAGCACCATCGCCGTGGGCAGCACAACCAGGAAAGGTAGGTACACGGGCAAGTCGAAGTCCCCGATGCCAAGCACCACCGTCAAGACCAAGGCAACCAGGAGTTGAAGCCCCAGGCAGGCAACGGCGTCGTTCCACCACGTCCTCGGCGTGATCGCCTGACCGGCATATGACATCCCGATCGCTTGGAGTCCCAGGCAGGCAGCGGCCGCCAGCACGGCCAAGCTGACGTCCGAGGTGCCGTCCCACACCAAGGCAATGATGGCGAGCGTGAATGCTGCCCGCGCGGCGAAGAAGTGCCCTCGCCGGTACCGGGCCGTGGGGACCAGCATCATCACCGCAAAGTAGATGCCGCAGATGGCCATGACCAACGGGTACTCCCCCTTGGCCAGGGCGTTTGGCGTGACCGTTGCGGCCAGCCCTACGGCCGGAACAACAAAGGGATGCAGCGCCATGAGGGGTTGCATATACAGCGACGGTATCCAACGCGGATGGACCAGGGCGAAGAGTGTCAGGAGGATCGCCACACCCACCAGGGCAACGAAGTACCACACCAACGCTCCGCCAAGCACTGACACACCGGACCAGGCGGTGGACACCACGAAACTCAGGGAAAGCCAAGCAAGCACTTTGTTGTTCAGGCGCACAGCCGCAAACACGTAGGCGCACGTACCAAACAAGGATGTGGCCAGCCATGCGAGCGGACCGTTGTGCAGCGCAAAGTTGTACATCGCCAGCCCTGTGATCGGCACCAGGGCCAGGCCGGTACCGGTGAACGCCATGGCGGCCGGACGAAGCCGGGGAACGCGCGGATAAAGGACCAAACCCGTCACGTAAAACAGGACCGTAATCCCCCACAGCGCAACGAACCTGAACATCTCCGGCAGGCTGGTACCCACGAAGAGCGCACCCGCAGCCACCAGCAGCAGGCTTGCCACGTAGAGAGTGATGTTGATGTTCTGGCGGTCGCGCTTGTCCTTGCGCGCGGCTGCCTCCTCCGCGCTTTCGGGACGGACGGGCGCAAGCTGCGGTGCGGGTGGCGGCAGTTGTCGTGGAAGAACGGACGACGGCGGCGCCATGGTTTGCGCTGCAAACCCCGGCTGAGCGGGTGGTTGCGGCCGCATCGGCGGTACGGGCTGAAGGGGCGGGCGGGGCGCCGTCGGCGCGGGCCATCCACGCGGCAAGGTGCGTGTTCCCACCCCGCCAGGAGCCGGGCTGGCCGAGGCAACCGGGGCGGCCTGCGTCTTCGCCAGGGCATCGCGCCAACCAGCCATATGGCCGGCGAGATAGCCCGCACGGTAGGCGCCGCCGTCGTCCCTCTGCTGTGCGGATCCTTGAGGAGTCCGCCCGCGTCCACGCACCAGGCCCAGCGCAAATCCCCCAGCGGCGACCAGCAGCAGGAACAACAAGCCCCAGATCGTGCCCATGAATCCGTACACGGCAGCTCCCTATTGTGCCCGGGAACGACTGTTTGCACAGACCTGCCCGCATTAATCAAGACGATGGATTAATAATAGCAAAGAAGAACCCCACCGCCGAGGCGATGGGGTTCTTCTGTGGGTTGCTTCCGAAACGGCAGCGTCCCGATCTACAAGCAGAAACTACTTGATGATCTTGGTAACACGTCCCGAACCAACGGTGCGGCCACCTTCACGGATAGCGAAGCCGAGGCCCTCTTCCATTGCGATCGGCTGGATGAGCTCAACGGTCATCTCAGTGTTGTCGCCGGGCATAACCATTTCCGTGCCCTCGGGCAGGGTGATAACGCCGGTAACGTCCGTCGTACGGAAGTAGAACTGCGGGCGGTAGTTCGAGTAGAACGGGTTGTGACGTCCGCCTTCGTCCTTGGAAAGGATGTAGACGTTTGCCTCGAAGTCGGTGTGCGGGGTGATGGAGCCCGGCTTGACGACAACCTGGCCACGCTCGACATCGTCGCGCTTGAGGCCACGGAGCAGGAGGCCACAGTTCTCGCCGGCCCATGCTTCGTCGAGCTGCTTGTGGAACATCTCGATACCGGTAACCGTGGTCTTCTGGATCGGGCGGATGCCGACGATCTCAACCTCGGAGTTGATGGCGAGGGTACCACGCTCGGCGCGGCCCGTAACAACGGTGCCACGGCCGGTGATGGTGAAGACGTCTTCGATCGGCATCAGGAACGGCTTGTCGCGGTCACGTACGGGGTCCGGAACGGACTCGTCGACAGCTGCCATCAGGTCCTGGACGGACTTGACCCAAACCGGGTCGCCTTCCAGAGCCTTCAGACCGGAAACGCGAACAACGGGAGCGTCGTCGCCATCGAAGCCCTGCGAGCTCAGGAGCTCACGAACTTCCATTTCGACGAGGTCGAGGAGTTCCTCGTCCTCAACCATGTCCGACTTGTTCAGTGCGACCAACAGGTAGGGAACACCAACCTGGCGGGCGAGCAGAACGTGCTCACGGGTCTGTGCCATCGGACCATCGGTAGCGGCAACCACGAGGATTGCGCCGTCCATCTGGGCAGCACCGGTGATCATGTTCTTGATGTAGTCAGCGTGACCCGGGGCGTCAACGTGTGCGTAGTGACGCTTCTCGGTCTGGTACTCCACGTGGGAGATGTTGATGGTAATACCGCGCTGGCGCTCTTCCGGAGCAGAGTCGATGGACGCGAAGTCGCGCTGCTCGTTGAGATCCGGGTACTGGTCGTACAGCACCTTGGAAATGGCGGCAGTCAGCGTCGTCTTACCGTGGTCAACGTGACCGATGGTGCCGATGTTGACGTGCGGCTTAGTCCGCTCGAACTTTGCCTTTGCCACAGGTTCCTCCTAGAACGATTTCAAGTGACGTGCTCCTCGGCCGCGCTTTTCGCGGCAGAAACTCTAGCAAGTCTACTTGGGGGCTTGGTTTTGGTGAAATTTCAGATTCAGGAACCAATCTTAGTTCCTGGAGTCTGTTCGCGCAGGGGGCCGGGCCACGACTTTCGCCGTGGCCCCGCCACTCACGCTGAGATGCCTTCCCGGGACCGGAATTGCATCCGTTACCGGGTGATTACTCGCCGCGGGTCTTCTGGATGATCTCGTCGGCAACAGCCTTCGGGACCTCCGCGTAGCTGTCGAACGTCATCGAGTACACGGCGCGACCCTGGGTCTTGGACCGGAGGTCACCGATGTAACCGAACATTTCGGACAGCGGCACGTTCGCACGGACCACCTTCACGCCTGCAGCATCTTCCATCGACTGGATCATGCCACGGCGGGAGTTGAGGTCACCGATGACGTCGCCCATGTATTCCTCAGGGGTACGTACTTCGACGGCCATCAGCGGTTCGAGCAGGACGGGGTTGGCCTTGCGGGCACCTTCCTTGAACACCTGGGAACCGGCGATCTTGAACGCCATTTCCGAGGAGTCGACGTCGTGGTAAGCGCCGTCGATCAGGCTGGCCTTGACGCCTACCATCGGGTAGCCGGCAAGGATACCGAACTGCATGGCATCCTGGATACCAGCGTCAACGGAGGGGATGTATTCACGCGGAATACGGCCACCGGTGACCTTGTTTTCGAACTCGTAGAAGGTACCGTCCGTGGTTTCCAGGGGCTCGAAGGAGACCTGGACCTTTGCGAACTGACCCGAACCACCAGTCTGCTTCTTGTGGGTGTAGTCAACCTTCTCCACAGCGCGCTTGATGGTTTCGCGGTAAGCAACCTGCGGCTTGCCGACGTTGGCCTCAACCTTGAATTCGCGGCGCATACGGTCAACGAGGATGTCCAGGTGGAGTTCACCCATACCCGCGATAACGGTCTGGCCGGTTTCTTCGTTGAGGGAGACCTGGAAGGTCGGGTCCTCAGCGGAGAGCTTCTGGATGGCCGTGGAGAGCTTCTCCTGGTCACCCTTGGTGTTCGGCTCGATCGCAACAGAGATCACGGGCTCCGGGAAGCTCATGGACTCGAGGACGATCTGGTTTGCGGGATCGCACAGGGTGTCACCGGTGGTGGTGTCCTTCAGGCCGATCGCTGCGTAGATGTGGCCGGCGGTAGCGCCCTCAACAGGCATTTCCTTGTTGGCGTGCATCTGGAAGAGCTTGCCGATGCGCTCCTTCTTGCCCTTGGTGGAGTTGACCACCTGCGCACCGGAGTCAACGTGACCGGAGTACACGCGGACGAAGGTGAGCTGGCCGAAGAAGGGGTGTGCTGCGATCTTGAACGCAAGAGCGGAGAACGGCTCGTCAGCGGAAGGCTTACGGGTCAGTTCCTTCTCTTCGTCGCGGGGATCGTGGCCGATCATCGCGGGGACGTCGAGCGGGTTCGGCAGGAAGTCCACAACAGCGTCGAGCATCGGCTGGACACCGCGGTTCTTGAACGCAGAACCACAGAAGACCGGGTAGAGCTCGGAGTTGATGGTCATCTTGCGGATGCCGGCCTTGAGCTCTTCGAGGGTGAGTTCTTCACCTTCGAGGTACTTCTCCATGAGTTCCTCGGAAGCCTCGGCAACAGTCTCAACGAGCTGTGCACGGTATTCCTCGGCCTTTTCCTTGAGGTCGGCAGGAATTTCCTGGACCTCGTAGGAAGCGCCCATGGTCACGTCACCCTTGGCGTCGCCCGGCCAAACCAGTGCGCGCATTTCAAGGAGGTCGACGACGCCAACGAAGTCGTTCTCGGCACCGATCGGCAGCTGCATGACCAGCGGCTTGGCGCCAAGACGGGAAACGATGGTGTCAACGGTGAAGTAGAAGTCAGCGCCGAGCTTGTCCATCTTGTTGACGAAGCAGATACGCGGAACGTTGTACTTGTCGGCCTGGCGCCATACAGTCTCGGACTGCGGCTCCACGCCTTCCTTGCCGTCGAACACAGCAACTGCACCGTCGAGGACGCGCAGGGAGCGCTCAACCTCAACCGTGAAGTCCACGTGGCCCGGGGTGTCGATGATGTTGATCTGGTTCTTGTTCCAGAAACAGGTCACGGCCGCGGACGTGATGGTGATGCCGCGTTCCTTTTCCTGTTCCATCCAGTCGGTCGTCGAAGCGCCGTCGTGCGTTTCGCCGATCTTGTGGTTCACACCCGTGTAGAACAGGATGCGCTCGGTAGTGGTGGTCTTGCCGGCATCGATGTGGGCCATGATGCCGATATTGCGGACCTTGTTAAGGTCGGTAAGCACGTCCTGTGCCACGGGGTCTCCCTTTCGGATGGACTACACGTTCGCCGCCGGCTCGGTCGAGCCGGCGGCGTCCGGGAAGTTTTACCAGCGGTAGTGTGCGAAGGCCTTGTTGGACTCGGCCATCTTGTGGGTGTCTTCGCGACGCTTCACAGCGGCACCGAGACCGTTCGACGCATCCAGGATTTCGTTCTGGAGACGCTCGGTCATCGTCTTTTCGCGGCGGGCCTTGGAGTAGCCCACGAGCCAACGCAGAGCGAGGGCGGTGGAGCGACCCGGCTTGACCTCAACCGGAACCTGGTAGGTGGCGCCACCAACACGGCGGGAGCGCACCTCGAGGGAAGGCTTGACGTTGTCCATGGCCTTCTTCAAGGCTGCGACGGGGTCGCCGCCCGTCTTGGCGCGGGCACCTTCAAGGGCACCGTAGACGATGCGCTCTGCGGTGGACTTCTTGCCGTCGATGAGGACCTTGTTGATCAGCTGGGTGACCAACGGGGAGCCGTAAACGGGATCTGAAACGAGCGGCCGCTTGGGGGCCGGACCCTTGCGAGGCATATTACTTCTTCTCCATCTTTGCGCCGTAGCGGCTGCGGGCCTGCTTGCGGTTCTTGACACCCTGGGTGTCAAGGGCGCCGCGGACAATCTTGTAGCGGACACCCGGGAGGTCCTTCACACGACCACCACGGACGAGCACGATGGAGTGCTCCTGCAGGTTGTGGCCAACACCGGGGATGTAGGCGGTAACTTCCACACCACCGTTAAGGCGCACACGTGCGACCTTACGAAGAGCCGAGTTCGGCTTCTTCGGGGTGGTGGTGTAAACGCGGGTGCAAACACCGCGGCGCATCGGGCTGCCCTTCAGCGCGGGAGCCTTGGTCTTGGAGACCTTCGGCGTGCGGCCCTTGCGGACCAGCTGGTTAATCGTAGGCACTTTCGTGTTCTCCGTTTGTTTGATCTCTGCCCCCACACACAGGCGCCAGCCGGTGCTCAGTGGGAACTTTGGCGTTGCTCTCGCGGCCAGCCGGAACTCCCGGTAGGCGTGCAAAAGTGCGGCATTCGTTGCGCAAGTTGCCCGCAACCCGGAAACAAGCTCCACCCAACATCATGAGAACAAAACCAAAATGATGCTGCGGCGGCCATCATCCACTGCCACACAGAACAATTACCAAAAGTCTAGCACGGCTTGATCCGGCACCTTAATCGGGTGTATGGAGGACGACGGCGGCAGGCGGCTGCCGCCGTCGTCCTCCACTCCCCGCCTCACCGGACAGTCCAAGGCGTTAACGGGCCAGGCCCCGCACTCGACGAATGCGGGGCCTGGCCTTCAGTCAATGACTACTGCCGGTTATTTCAGCGGAAGTCGTTGCCGAGATCGTAGTCATCCAGCGGGATGGCGTGGAACTCGGGAGCACCGTCGCCACCCAGGGCGTCGTAGGAGAAGTCGGTGAAAGCGCTGGGGCCCGTGAACAGGCTTGCCTTTGCTTCTTCCGTCGGCTCCACAGTGACCTGCGTGTAGCGCGGCAGACCCGTACCAGCCGGGATGAGCTTACCGATGATGACGTTTTCCTTGAGGCCGAGCAAGGGATCGCTCTTGCCTTCCATGGCCGCCTGCGTCAGGACGCGGGTGGTCTCCTGGAAGGAAGCGGCCGACAGCCAGGACTCGGTAGCCAAGGAAGCCTTGGTGATACCCATGAGTTCCGGACGGCCCGAAGCCGGTGCCTTGCCCTCGGACACGACGCGGCGGTTCTCGTCCTCGAAGCGGGCGCGCTCTGCCAGCTCACCGGGGAGCAGCTCGGAGTCGCCGGACTCGATGACGGTCACGCGGCGCAGCATCTGGCGGACAATGACCTCCACGTGCTTGTCGTGGATGCCAATACCCTGGCTGCGGTACACGCCCTGCACTTCGTCCACGAGGAACTTCTGTGCGGCACGCGGACCCATGATGCGCAGAACCTGCTTCGGGTCCACCGGACCGTTGATCAGCTTCTGGCCGACGCTGACGTGGTCGCCGTCCTCGATGAGGAGGCGGGACCGGCGCAGTACCGGGTAGGCGATCTCTTCGGAGCCATCGTCCGGAGTGATCACCAGGCGCATCTGGCGCTCGGACTCTTCGATGGTGATGCGTCCGGCTGCTTCCGCAATCGGTGCCACACCCTTCGGAGTACGGGCTTCAAACAGTTCCTGGATACGGGGCAGACCCTGGGTGATGTCATCGCCACCACCCGCGGAGACAGCACCACCGGTGTGGAACGTACGCATGGTCAGCTGGGTACCGGGCTCACCGATGGACTGTGCGGCGATGATGCCCACGGCCTCGCCGATGTCCACGGTCTTGCCGGTGGCCAGCGAACGGCCGTAGCAAAGTGCGCAGGTGCCCACCTTGGACTCACACGTGAGTACGGAGCGGACCTTGACCTCGGTAATGCCGGCAGCCAGCAGCTGGTCGATGACGACGTCGCCGCAGTCGGTGCCTGCAGGTGCCAGGACGTTGCCCTCGGAATCGACGACGTCGACGGCCAGGGTACGTGCGTAGGCGCTGTTCTCGACGTTCTCGTCCAGGACCAACTCACCGTTGGAGTCCGGAACGGCGATCGGCGTGACCAGGCCGCGCTCGGTACCGCAGTCCTCTTCGCGGACAATGACGTCCTGCGAAACGTCCACCAGACGACGGGTCAGGTAACCCGAGTTGGCGGTACGGAGAGCGGTATCGGCCAGACCCTTACGGGCACCGTGCGTGGCGATGAAGTATTCCAGCACCGACAGGCCCTCGCGGTAGGAGGACTTGATGGGGCGCGGGATGATCTCACCCTTCGGGTTGGCCACAAGACCACGGATACCCGCGATCTGGCGGACCTGCATCCAGTTACCACGTGCACCGGAGGACACCATGCGGTTGATGGTGTTCATCGGGGACAGGCTGTCGCGCATTGCCTGGGCGATCTCGTTGGTTGCCTTGTTCCAGATCTCGATCAGTTCCTGGCGACGCTCGTCGTCGTCGATCAGGCCCTTGTCGTACTGGCCCTGGATCTTGGCAGCCATGTTCTCGTAACCGGCCAGGATGCCCGGCTTGGTGTCCGGTACCTCGATGTCGGAGATTGCCACCGTGACACCCGAGCGGGTTGCCCAGTAGAAACCGGCATCCTTCAGGTTGTCCAGCGTGGCAGCCGTGACTACCTTCGGGTAGCGCTCGGCGAGGTCGTTGACGATCCGGGACAGTTCGCCCTTGTCCGCAACAGCCTCAACCCAGGGGTAATCCTCAGGCAGCGTCTGGTTGAAGATGACCTGGCCCAGGGAGGTTTCAACGAGCGCCGGCTGGCCGGGCTCCCAACCTTCCGGAGCTTCCCAACCTGCGTAGGGAACGAAGTCCTCCAGGCGGATCTTGACCTGGGAGTTCAGGTGAAGATCGCGGGCGTCGTAGGCCATGATGGCCTCGGACACCGAGGAGAACACGCGGCCCTCGCCGGCGGAGCCGACGCGCTTGGTGGTCAGGTGGTACAGGCCGATGATCATATCCTGCGAAGGCAGGGTCACCGGACGTCCATCGGACGGCTTCAGGATGTTGTTCGAGGACAGCATCAGGATGCGGGCTTCGGCCTGGGCTTCCGGGCTCAGCGGCAGGTGGACTGCCATCTGGTCGCCGTCGAAGTCAGCGTTGAAGGCGCCACAAACCAGCGGGTGAAGCTGGATTGCCTTGCCTTCCACAAGCTGCGGTTCGAAGGCCTGGATGCCGAGGCGGTGCAGGGTAGGTGCACGGTTGAGCAGCACCGGGTGTTCGGTGATGATCTCTTCCAGCACGTCCCAGACCTGCGGACGGTAACGCTCAACCATGCGCTTTGCCGACTTGATGTTCTGGGCGTGGTTGAGGTCAACCAGGCGCTTCATCACGAACGGCTTGAAGAGCTCCAGGGCCATCTGCTTGGGCAGGCCGCACTGGTGCAGCTTCAGCTGCGGGCCGACGACGATGACCGAACGGCCGGAGTAGTCAACACGCTTGCCCAGGAGGTTCTGGCGGAAACGGCCCTGCTTGCCCTTGAGCATGTCGCTCAGGGACTTCAGCGGACGGTTGCCCGGACCCGTGACGGGACGGCCGCGACGGCCGTTGTCGAAGAGGCTGTCAACAGCTTCCTGAAGCATGCGCTTCTCGTTGTTGACGATGATCTCCGGGGCACCGAGGTCAAGCAGGCGCTTGAGTCGGTTGTTGCGGTTGATCACACGGCGGTAGAGGTCGTTGAGATCGGAGGTCGCGAAGCGGCCACCGTCCAGCTGGACCATCGGGCGCAGTTCCGGCGGGATCACCGGGACGGCGTCGAGAACCATGCCGAGCGGGCTGTTGTTGGTGGTCAGGAAGGCGTTGACAACCTTGAGGCGCTTGAGCGCACGGGTCTTGCGCTGGCCCTTGCCGTTCTGGATGGTGTCGCGCAGCGACTCGGCCTCAGCCTGCATGTCGAAGGTTTCGAGGCGCTTCTTGATCGCCTCTGCACCCATGGAGCCTTCGAAGTACATGCCGTAGCGGTCACGCAGTTCGCGGTACAGGCCTTCGTCGCCCTCGAGGTCGGCGACCTTGAGGTTCTTGAAGCGGTCCCAGACCTGCTCAAGGCGCTCGATGTCGGCGTCGGCACGCTTGCGGACGTTCGCCATCTGGCGGTCAGCGGAGTCGCGGGCCTTCTTCTTGTCTGCACCCTTGGCGCCTTCGCCTTCAAGACGGGCAAGCTCGTCTTCAAGGTCGCGGGCAATCGTGGCGATGTCGCTGTCGCGGTTGTCCACCATCTGCTTCTTCTCAAGGTCATGCTCTACCTGGAGGTTGGGCAGTTCGGCGTGACGGTTTTCCTCGTCAACGCTGGTGATCATGTAAGCAGCGAAGTAGATGACCTTCTCAAGGTCCTTCGGAGCCAGGTCCAGGAGGTAGCCAAGGCGCGACGGAACGCCCTTGAAGTACCAGATGTGGGTTACGGGAGCGGCGAGCTCGATGTGGCCCATGCGCTCACGGCGTACCTTGGCGCGGGTGACTTCGACGCCACAACGCTCACAGATGATGCCCTTGAAGCGGACACGCTTGTACTTGCCGCAGTAGCATTCCCAGTCGCGGGAAGGTCCGAAGATCTTCTCGCAGAAAAGTCCGTCCTTCTCAGGCTTGAGAGTGCGGTAGTTGATGGTTTCCGGCTTCTTGACCTCACCGTATGACCAACCACGGATGTCTTCCGCGGTGGCGAGGCCGATCTGCATGAGGCCGAAGGAGGATTCGCTGGACATATGGTCCCTGTTCTCTCTTGTTCTCTAAATTCTGAAGTCTTGGTTACGGAAAGAGGGAGCTGCCCGGCAGGCGGCATTCTTGGTGCCGCCTGCCGGAGCGGCTGCTAGACCTCTTCTACGGAACTGGGCTCTGCACGAGACAGATCGATGCCCAGTTCCTCCGCAGCCGTGAAGACTGCGTCATCAGAGTCACGCATTTCGATCGTGGTTCCGTCGGTGGAAAGGACTTCCACGTTCAGGCACAACGACTGCATTTCCTTGATCAAGACCTTGAAGGACTCCGGAACGCCAGGCTCAGGGATGTTCTCGCCCTTGACGATGGCTTCGTAGACCTTCACACGGCCGTGGATGTCATCCGACTTGATCGTGAGGAGTTCCTGAAGGGTGTAGGCGGCGCCGTATGCTTCGAGCGCCCACACTTCCATTTCACCGAAGCGCTGGCCACCGAACTGTGCCTTACCACCCAGCGGCTGCTGCGTGATCATAGAGTACGGACCGGTGGAACGTGCGTGGATCTTGTCGTCCACCAGGTGGTGGAGCTTCAGGATGTACATGTAACCGACGGAGATCGGGTCCGGGAACGGCTCGCCGGAGCGGCCGTCGAACAGACGGGTCTTTCCGGAGGAGTCGATCAGGCGGTCGCCGTCGCGCGTCACGTTGGTGGAATCGAGCAGGCCCGTGATTTCCTCTTCGCGGGCGCCGTCGAACACCGGGGTGGCAACGGTGGTCTGGCCGGTTTCACGGGGCAGGTTCGGGAGGTTCTTGACCCACTCCGGCTCGCCTTCGATCTTCCAACCGGTCTTGGCAACCCAACCGAGGTGGGTTTCCAGGACCTGTCCAACGTTCATACGGCCCGGAACACCAAGCGGGTTCAGGACGATGTCCACCGGGGTGCCGTCTGCAAGGAAGGGCATGTCCTCGACCGGGAGGATCTTGGAGATAACACCCTTGTTGCCGTGGCGGCCGGCGAGCTTGTCGCCGTCGGTGATCTTGCGCTTGGCTGCAACGTAGACGCGGACCAGCTGGTTCACGCCCGGGGGCAGTTCGTCGTCGTTGTCACGGTCGAAGACGCGGACGCCGATGACCGTACCGGACTCGCCGTGGGGAACCTTCAGGGACGTGTCACGGACTTCGCGGGACTTCTCACCGAAGATGGCGCGGAGCAGGCGCTCTTCCGGGGTCAGTTCGGTTTCACCCTTCGGGGTGACCTTGCCTACCAGGATGTCGCCGGCTTCAACCTCGGCACCGATGTGGATGATGCCACGCTCGTCCAGTCCTGCAAGGACTTCCTCGGACACGTTCGGGATGTCACGGGTGATTTCCTCTGCACCAAGCTTGGTGTCGCGGGCATCGATCTCGTGCTCTTCGATGTGGATGGAGGAAAGGACGTCCTCGGCGACGATGCGCTGGGACAGGATGATGGCGTCCTCGAAGTTGTGGCCTTCCCAGGACATGAATGCCACGAGGAGGTTCTTGCCGAGGGCGAGTTCACCCTGGTCCGTTGCGGGACCGTCAGCGATGATTCCGCCAACTTCCAGGCGCTGGCCTTCGTTGACCAGGACGCGGTGGTTGTAGCAGTTGCCCTGGTTGGAACGGGCGAACTTGTTGATGCGGTAGTTGGTTTCCGTGCCGTCGTCGTTGATCATCACAACGAGCTCGGCGGAAACCTCGGTGACCACACCGGCCTTCTTCGCGATGACCACGTCACCGGCGTCGACTGCTGCGGCGCGCTCCATGCCGGTGCCCACGAACGGAGCCTCGGAACGGACCAGCGGCACAGCCTGGCGCTGCATGTTGGCACCCATGAGTGCGCGGTTGGCGTCGTCGTGCTCGAGGAACGGGATCAGGGCAGTTGCCACGGATACCATCTGGCGCGGGGAAACGTCCATGAACTGGACATCTGCGGCGGGAACCAGAACCGGCTCGCCTCCACCACCACGGGCACGGACAAGGACGGTCTCCTCGGAGAAGCGCTTGTCAGCGTCCAGCGGAGCGTTGGCCTGTGCAATCAGGACCTCGGCCTCGTCGTCGGCAGTCAGGTACTCGACGTCGTCGGAAACCACACCGTTGGAAACCTTGCGGTAAGGGGTTTCGATGAAGCCGAACGGGTTGATGCGGCCGTAGGAAGCCAACGAACCGATCAGACCAATGTTCGGGCCTTCAGGGGTTTCGATGGGGCACATACGTCCATAGTGGGACGGGTGGACGTCTCGGACTTCCATGCCTGCACGGTCACGGGACAGACCACCCGGGCCAAGTGCCGAAAGACGGCGCTTGTGGGTCAAACCCGAAAGCGGGTTGTTCTGGTCCATGAACTGCGAGAGCTGGGAGGTTCCGAAGAACTCCTTGATCGCGGCAACAACCGGGCGGATGTTGATCAGGGTCTGCGGCGTGATGGCCTCGACGTCCTGCGTGGTCATGCGTTCGCGGACCACGCGTTCCATACGGGAAAGACCCGTGCGGACCTGGTTCTCGATCAGTTCGCCGACGGCGCGGATGCGACGGTTGCCGAAGTGGTCGATGTCATCGATCTCGACGCGGAGCTCGTGGTCTTCGCCATCGCGCTTGCCCATGATGGTCTTCTCGCCGGCGTGCAGCGCGACGAGGAACTTGATCATGGCAACGATGTCTTCGACGTGCAGGACCGAAGCTTCCTTGTCGCCAAGCGAGCGGTCGATGCCGAGCTTGCGGTTGATCTTGTAACGGCCAACCTTGGCGAGGTCGTAGCGCTTCGGGTTGAAGTACAGGTTGTCCAGCAGGGACTGGGCAGCCTCAACTGTGGGCGGCTCGCCCGGACGCAGCTTGCGGTAGATGTCCAGAAGCGCGTCTTCGCGGGTTTCGGTGGCGTCCTTCTCCAGCGTTGCGCGCATGGAGTCGTACTGGCCGAACTCTTCCAGGATCTGGCCTTCGGTCCAGCCGAGGGCCTTCAGCAGTACGGTGACGGACTGCTTGCGCTTGCGGTCGAGGCGAACGCCGACCTGGTCGCGCTTGTCGATTTCGAGCTCGAACCAAGCACCACGCGAGGGGATGATCTTCGCGGTGAAGATGTCCTTGTCGCTGGTCTTGTCGGCAGCGCGCTCGAAGTAGGCACCGGGCGAACGGACCAGCTGGGAAACAACAACACGCTCGGTGCCGTTGACCACGAAGGTTCCCTTTTCGGTCATGAGCGGGAAGTCGCCCATGAACACGGTCTGCTGCTTGATTTCGCCCGTGTTGTTGTTCATGAACTCGGCCTTGACATACAAGGGAGCCGAGTAGGTGGCGTCACGGTCTTTGCATTCGGCCATGGTGTACTTCGGGTCAGCGAACTCCGGCTCGGAGAAGCTCAGGGACATGGTGCCCTGGAAGTCCTCGATCGGGGAGATCTCTTCGAAGATATCGGCAAGTCCGGAGGTGGTGGCGACGCTGAGGTCGCCCTCCTCGACAGCCTTCGCTACCCGCGCCTGCCAGCGTTCGTTTCCGACCAGCCAGTCAAAGCTGTCTGTCTGCAGGGCGAGAAGATTCGGAACATCAAGGGGTTCGTGAATCTTTGCGAATGAGAGGCGGCGGGTGGCACCATCGGTGCTTGCCGTGTTAGCGGTTTCGTTATTAGAGGTGCTCGAGGCGACCAAGAGGGATCCTTCCACAGACCTTCAGGCGTTTTCAGATCTCCCCCGTTTGCATGTTGCGGAGTGCTCCGCAGCATACTTAATCCGGTTCCGCTATATGACCCGGACCCAGCCCCGCAAAAGGCATTTGCACGCAATGGACGGCATGCCAATTGACGCAGCTGAGAGGTAAAGCCCACCGCTATATGAAGGCTGAAGGTTAACAGGGAAGACGCAAATATCTACAATACGGCAAAGCAGCCTTCCTGTCTACCCCAGATCGTCCGTGAATGCAAGCACCGTTGCTGCAGGCACCTAAGCCCAGGAATGCCGCGGCGCCCACATTCGTTGGAACGGATACCTGGACACGCACCCGCGATAGCCTTGCAGTAACACCACCGGACTGGAAGAGAGACCATGACCACCTCCGCTGACGACAATGACGTTGTCATCCTTGCCGCTTCCCGGACTCCGCAGGGCCGCCTCAACGGGCAGCTGGCGGGATTCACCGCCGTCGACCTTGGCGCCCACGCCATCACCGCAGCCCTGGCCTCCAGCGGCGTCAAGGCCGAACAGGTGGACGCCGTGATCATGGGCCAGGTCCTGCAAGCCGGCGCGGGCCAGAATCCGGCCCGGCAAAGCGCGATCGCCGCCGGCGTCGGCTGGAACATTCCTGCCGTGACCATCAACAAGGTGTGCCTCTCCGGGCTGACGGCCGTCATTGACGCTGCCCGGATGATCCGCAGCGGCGATGCCACGGTGGTGGTGGCCGGTGGGCAGGAATCCATGACGCGTGCCCCACACCTGCTGCCGGGCTCACGCCAGGGGTGGACCTATGGCTCCATCCAGGCCCTGGATGCCGCCGCGCACGATGGCCTCACGGATGCCTTCGACGGCCAGTCCATGGGTCTCTCCACGGAATCCAAGAACGTGACCCTCGGCATCGATCGCCGCGCCCAGGACGAGGTGGCTGCCGCTTCCCACCAACGCGCCGCCGCTGCGGCCGCGGACGGAATTTTCGACGTCGAGATCGCTGCGGTGAGCGTCAAGCAGCGCAAGGGAGATCCGCTGGTCCTCACGACGGATGAAGGCGTCCGCCCCAACACCACCATCGAAACACTGGCCCCGCTGAAGGCAGCCTTCGCCACGGACGGCACCATCACGGCGGGCAACTCCTCTCCCCTGTCCGACGGCGCCTCCGCACTGGTGCTGGCCAGCCGTCGCTTCGCCCGGGACAACGGCCTGGACTACCTCGCCGTCGTGGGCAAGCCGGGCCAGGTGGCCGGGCCGGACAATTCCCTCCACTCGCAGCCGTCCAACGCAATTGCGCAGGCCTTGAAGAAGGCGGGCTGGACCGCCGAGGACCTTGACTTCATCGAGATCAACGAGGCCTTCGGCTCGGTGGCCGTCCAGTCGCTCAAGGACCTGCAGTACCCCTTGGAAAAGTGCAACATCCACGGTGGCGCCATCGCCCTTGGCCACCCCATCGGCGCATCCGGTGCCCGCCTTGCCCTGCATGCGGCCCACGAACTCAAGCGCCGGGGAACCGGCAAGGCCGCAGTTTCCCTGTGCGGCGGTGGAGGCCAGGGCGAGGCCCTCCTGCTGTACCGTGACTGAAACCCAGGCGACTGACACTCCAGCGACTGAGAAGGACCCAAGCCCATGAGCCAGACAGCCAACGGAGCGGAGCGCTTCCTCAAGGATGCCGCCGCACGCGGACTGGAGGTGGACGTCGTCGAACGTCCCGCCGCCCGCAGCCTTGAAGAGGCGGCCGGAATCCTGGGCATCAGCCCCGGCGACATCGTCAAGTCCCTCGTGGTCAAGCACCGGGATGGAAGCTTCCTGTTCGCCCTGATTCCGGGCGACCGGCAGATCTCCTGGCCCAAGCTGCGGGCGTTGGTGGGCGTGAACAAGCTCTCGCTGCCGCACGCGGACGTGGCCCTTGCCGCGACCGGCTACGAACGGGGAACCATCACTCCCCTGGGTAGCACCACCGCGTGGCCCGTCTACGCAGATGCAACCATCACGGGACGGCGGATCTCCATGGGCGCCGGCGCGCACGGCCGCAGCGCCTTCGTGGACGCAGACGCCCTCACGTCTGCGCTCAATGCCACCGTGGCGGACATCAGCGAGCCCTCTTAAGCAACGCGGGGTCACTTGCGGCCCTTAAATCCCCTCGGGATGGGCCGCGAGTGACCCCGCGTTGCTATTTAACGCAGGAAGCCCCGCCCGGCGAACCGGACGGGGCTTCCCAAGCAGAACGTGTTACTTGATGGTAACCGTTGCGCCAGCTTCTTCGAGCTGAGCCTTTGCCTTCTCTGCGGCGTCCTTGTTGGCGCCTTCGAGAACAGCCTTCGGTGCACCGTCAACCAAGTCCTTGGCTTCCTTGAGGCCGAGGGAGGTGATGGCGCGAACTTCCTTGATCACTGCGATCTTCTTGTCGCCAGCAGCTTCGAGGATGACGTCGAATTCGGTCTTCTCTTCAGCAGCTTCAGCGGCACCGCCGGCAGCGGGGCCAGCAACAGCAACAGCAGCAGCCGTAACTTCGAAGGTCTCTTCGAAGAGCTTGACGAACTCGGAGAGCTCGATGATGGTCAGTTCCTTGAAAGCTTCAATGAGCTCTTCGTTGCTGAGCTTCGCCATGGTGGCGTCCTTCCATTAGGTGGTGCGGATCCGGACTCTGCCGCTCCATGCACCGGAGTTTGATTGGGGGGAGAACTTAGTTCTCTTCGGTTGCGGCTTCAGCAGCTTCGGCCGGAGCCGCAGCTTCCTCAGCAGCAGCCTCTTCAGCAGCCGCTGCTTCTTCAGCGGCCGGAGCAGGTGCGCCGCCCTCTTCTTCAAGCTTGAGGCGCAGGGCATCGATGATGCGTGCAGCAGCGGATGCAGGAGCCTTGAGGACACCGGCAACACGTGCAAGCTGGAACTCGCGGGACTCAAGGGCAGCCAGTGCGGCAACACCCTCAGAGTCAAGTGCCTTGCCTTCGAACAGACCGGTCTTGATGACCAGCTGCTTGTTGGCCTTGGCAAAGTCCGTAAGGCTCTTGGCAGCAGCAACGGCGTCGCCCTTGATGAAGGCGATCGCAGTGGGGCCGGAAAGCTGACCGTCGAATGCGTCGACACCAGCTTCCTTGGCTGCGATGGCGCTCAGGGTGTTCTTGACGACCGAGAACTTGGTGTCCTGGCCGAGAGCAACACGGAGTTCCTTGAGCTGCGCAACAGAGAGCCCACGGTATTCGGTCAGGACAGCCGCGGTCGATTCCTTGAAATCGTTGGTGATCTCTGCAACTGCGGAGACCTTGCTAGGCGTTGTCATAACCCTCCTTCCGGGGAATAAAGCCGGCCTTCCGGGTCCCCGCTCATGAGAGCTAAAACTAAAAACGCCCCGCGCAGATGCACGGGGCTTGGCTCAACACAGCTTTGCTGTGGAGACTCAACTCGTTCACCTGCGTTGGCCGCCCTATGTCAGGGTCCTTCGTCAAGGAATCCACCTTGTTCTCACGGGCGTGGCTACAGAGTTGAGCTGTGCTCGAAAGGGTGGATTCCCATCAACCGACGGTCTTTGGTACTTCAAGGTTACGGGAGAGTGTTCAGCAAACCAAATCGGGGCCCGAACCCTAGTCCGATGACGTGACCTTGGGTCCGCGATCCGGAAGTTCCTTCTGCCACAGACCGGTGACTCCCGCCGTCGTGAACCCCAACTGCTTGTTCACGGTCAAAAGGTAGCGGTTCTCCGGCGCATTCCAGGTGTAGATCACCCGCGCATCCGGGAACTGCTCGCTCAGACGCTCCATGTTGGCCACCTTGATGAGCAGTCCCAGCTTGTTCCCCCGGTGCTCCTGCAGCACCAGGGTGTCGTCCTGGAACACCACGTCCTGGCGATGCGCCAGGACACTGATGGTGGTCAGGCCCACCAGCCGACCGGACGCGAGATGTTCGACGGCGGTCACCACCGTGCGCCGGCCCTGCGCCAAGGCGGCGTCTTCCGTTTCGCGCAGGACGCCGACGTCGAAAACCATCCCGGGACTCCCGGCTGCCGGCTCCTCCTCGTCTTCGCCGTGGACTACCTCACCGGCTGCATTCTCAAGCTCGGCGACTGCCTCCAGCCACGGAGCGGGGCAGCGGTCCGTCCAGTGGTGCAGGGCGTAGCGGCCGGCGTTTGTCTCCTCTGCCTCGGCCTGGAGATCGGCTACCAGCTTGGTATCAAGCGGAAGGATGCAGGAGCTGAACTGCTCAATGTGCTGCAGGGTGTAACCCGCGCGCTGGGCAAAATCCACTTCCCGGCTGCTGACGGGGACAAACCCCGGGCCGCTGCCGGGGATCAATTGGTCCTCGGGGATCTCGGTCAGGGACGTAGCCGGATGGTTGGTGTCCACCAGGATCATGGTGCGTCCCTCCGCCCGGGCCAGTTGTTCGGCCGCGTCCAGGAGTTGGCGGCCAACGCCTTGCCGTTGGTATTCGGGCAGGATGTCCAAGGTGAACTCGGCGAGGTCCATGTTGTCCATCAAGGGAAGGGCGATGTCCACGGTGCCCACTATTTCGCCGTCAATCTTGGCCACCAGGATGATCTGGCGCTCATAGGGGTCGGAAAACTCCAGCAGTTTCTCCAAGGGCGTGTACGCGAGGTCGTCGCTCCCCCACGTCTGCATGCGGACCCGCCGGCCAACTTCCACCGCGTCCAGGAAGTCCTTGGCATTGGGGCTGTCCAGGTTATCCGGCACCCACACTTGCTCCACCTGAACGGTCTTCGCCTCGTCTACAGTCATCCCAGCCGTTTCTGCCATTCGCCTTCAAAGCCGGAAGGCTTGAATCCCAGGGCGATATTAATGGCCAGCATATGCCGGTTTTCACTGGCGTTCCATGTCATCACCCGGGTGGCGTCCGGCCACGTCACTCCGGCCTGGCGGAGATTGGGGATCTTCACCAACATGCCCAGCCGGTGCCCACGGTGTCCGGGTGCCACCAGGGTGTCTTCCTGGTAGATCACGGCCGGCGCTTCCGCACGGTGGATCAGTACTGTGTAGGCAGCCAGCTCTCCCGATGCTTCGTGCTGGGCCGCGGCGATGATCGCCTCGATGCCGCTTGACCTCCACGTCGCTTCCTCTTGCCGGACCCGGGCGGAGTCCCACTCCTCGCCTTCCCACCCCAACCCGGCGATGGGAACCTCGGTACTCATCAGGCTTTTCAAGGCAGCGAACGCGTCCACCAACGTATCCGGACAGCTGTCCCGCCAGGCAATGACGCTGTAGCCCTGCGCCGACGGCAGGGCCCGGGATTCAAGAGCTGCCAAAAGTTCCCCGTCAGGAGGCAGTGACAGCGTGCTGTTGCTCTCCACCTGCTCCAGCGAATAGCCATGGGCTACGGCGAAACGGGTGGCCTCGGACTCCAGCGGGAATCCACCGCTGCCAGACTTCGCTTCCAACAATGGAACGCCGGGCACGATGGGTGCTCCGCTATAGCCGTCGAAGGACACCCGGTCCCGCGCACGGGCTGTATCTTCCAAATGTTGCAGGATCGCCGTCCCAATGCCCTGCCGCCGGTAGCCGGCGTCCACCAGCACGTCCACACCCGCCGTCGTCGTATTCTCGCTCAAGGGAAGCGTCAGCGTACCGCAGCCCACCACGGTGCCGCCGAGCCGTGCGAGGTACACGTGGCGTTCTTCGTATTCGTTGCCCAGCCAGAACATGATGTCCTCGGCGAGGGTGGGTGCCCGGTCGGCGTTCCCCCACAGCGCGGTTTCATGGGCTACGCGCATCCGGTGGAAGGCCAGGAAATCGGCGGACGCCCCAGCCTCCGGGCTCGCGGGAACGCCGATGCGCCATACCACCAGCGCGCTGCCGTTTGGAGCGTTCGACGACGTCACGCCCCACAGCCTATGGGCCGGCCTTGGGCGGGACAAGACCATGGTGGAAATGCGAAAGGACCGCCCGGCACAAGCCGGACGGTCCTTTTCAGAGCCAAGCTCCGCGAAGCTTACGCCTCGGTGAGAACCTTGGTGACGTTCGGGTCAACGGTGATGCCCGGGCCGAACGTGGTGGCGACGGTAGCCTTCTGGATGTAGCGGCCCTTGGAAGCGGACGGCTTCAAACGAAGCACCTCTTCCAGTGCTGCTGCGTAGTTCTCGGCCAGCTTGATGGCGTCGAAGGAAACCTTGCCGATGATGAAGTGCAGGTTCGAGTGCTTGTCGACACGGAAGTCGATCTTGCCGCCCTTGATGTCGTTGACAGCCTTGGTGACATCCGGGGTAACCGTACCGGTCTTCGGGTTCGGCATGAGGTTACGCGGGCCGAGGACCTTACCGAGGCGGCCAACCTTGCCCATGAGGTCAGGGGTAGCAACGGCTGCGTCGAAGTCGGTCCAGCCGCCTGCGATCTTTTCGATCAGGTCATCGGAACCAACGAAGTCGGCGCCGGCTGCGATTGCTGCCTCAGCCTTGTCACCGGTTGCGAAAACCAGGACACGGGCGGTCTTGCCGGTGCCGTGGGGGAGGTTGACCGTACCGCGGACCATCTGGTCAGCCTTGCGGGGGTCAACGCCGAGGCGGAAAGCTACCTCAACCGTTGCGTCGAACTTGGACGGGTTGATTTCCTTAGCCAGGCTGATGGCCTCGAACGGGGCGTAGACCTTGTCTGCCTCGATCTTGGCTACGGCTGCCTCATATGCTTTGCTGCGCTTTGCCATGCTGCTTGTTTCTCCTTGTGCAGTTGTGGTCTGCGGACCGCGCTGGGCCCTGCCACAGTCGTGGATCCGGCAAGGATCCTGCGACATTTCAATGTTTCAAGTGCCGGTTGCCCGGCGGTAAGGCTCCGAGGAGCCCAAGAGGTGACTAGCCCTCTACGGTGATGCCCATGGAGCGGGCAGTGCCGGCGATGATCTTGGCTGCTGCCGCGATGTCGTTGGCGTTGAGGTCTTCCATCTTGGTGGAAGCAATTTCCTCGACCTGTGCCTGGGTCAGCTTGGCAACCTTGACGGTGTGCGGGGTAGCCGAACCCTTGGCAACGCCTGCAGCCTTCTTGATGAGCTCTGCAGCCGGCGGGGTCTTGGTGATGAAGGTGAAGGAACGGTCTTCGTAGACCGTGATTTCCACCGGGATAACGTTTCCGCGCTGGGATTCCGTGGCAGCGTTGTACGCCTTGCAGAATTCCATGATGTTGACACCGTGCTGGCCAAGCGCAGGACCGATCGGCGGAGCCGGGTTAGCGGCACCTGCCTGGATCTGCAGCTTGATGAGGCCGGTGACCTTCTTCTTGGGAGCCAATGTAGGGTCCTTCTCTCAATAGCTTCCTGGGGCACAGGAGCGCGTCCCAGGTTGGTGGCCGCCATGGCGAGGCGGCCGGCCGCTTCCGGACCGCTAAGCAGGGGGCCGGGAGCGAAATCTTTGAATCAACTAGATCTTGGTGACCTGGTTGAAGGCGAGCGTAACCGGGGTTTCGCGTTCGAAGATCGAAACCAGCACCACGAGGGTCTGCGACTCGGGCTTGATCTCGGAAATCGTAGCCGGAAGAGTCTCGAACGGACCTTCCTTGACGATGACAGACTCGCCGACTTCGAAGTCGACGGCCACGGGAGCCTGCTGCTGCTTGTTGACCGGCTTGCCCTTCTCAGCCTGCTCTTCTTCGAAGACCGGGGCGAGCATGGAGAAGACTTCGTCGAGGCGCAGCGGCACGGGGTTGTGGGCGTTGCCCACGAAGCCGGTGACACCGGGGGTGTGGCGGACGGCGCCCCAGGAAGCATCCGTCAGGTCCATACGGACCAGGACGTAGCCGGGGATGCGCACGCGGTTGATCACCTTGCGCTGCGCGTTCTTGATCTCCACGACTTCTTCCATGGGGACCTGGATTTCGAAGATGTAATCTTCCATGTCCAGGGTCTGGATGCGGGTCTCCAGGTTGGCCTTCACGCGGTTCTCGTAACCGGCGTAGGAGTGGATGACGTACCAGTCACCTTCCTGGCGACGCAGCTTGGACTTGAATTCCTCGGCGGGGTCCACCGGCGCGGCAGCGGCAGCGGCAGCGGCTTCCAGGGAAACGCCTTCTGCTTCGTCGTCGCTGTCTGCTTCTTCGTCGTCCGACTCATCGTCGGATTCGTCGTCTACGTCAGCCTCGAAAGCCTCTTCGGAATCGTCGACGTCGGCAGTTTCGGGTGCAGCGGAATCGACCTCGGACTCGTCCGCGGCAGCGGTCGTGTTCTCTTCGGTCCCATCCAGCTCAGTCTCGTTTACCTCGAGCTCCTGCTCAGACACTTGGTCTCCTGCTTCCTCATTGCCTAACATGCCTATTTAAATGGCTCAATTCCGCAAGCCCCGCAAAATCCCTGCTTCCAGGGGTTTCACATGGCTTGCGGACAGATCCGCTTAGCGGTCCGTAGCGCCTGACCCTCCGAAGACCCAGCTGACACCCGTGCCGAAGGCAAGATCCAGAAGGGTCACGATGACCATCATGATGACGACGAACACCAGCACCACGAGCGTGTAGTTGATCAGTTCTTTACGGGTCGGAGCGACGACCTTCTTCAGCTCGCCGATGACCTGGCGGACGAAGAGTGCGATCCGGGCAAAGAAACCGGCTTCGGCTTTCTTGGCAGGACGGCCCTTCGAGCTGCTGGCAGCTGTTTCGGTCACCTGGTCCTCACTCACCTTGAAAAGTCGTTGACCCGGCCCTGATCAGAGCCATGGTTGCTGCGCTTGTCCCGGCGTTTCCGCCGGAACAGCCTGCGCAGGGCAGACAGGACTCGAACCTGCAACCTGCGGTTTTGGAGACCGCTGCGCTACCAATTGCGCCACTACCCTATGGATCGAATCCATGTTTCAGGCCGCAGAACAGCCTGTGATGCTTTTCAACACCGGTGAACCAGTCTACGCAAGAATTTCGCGATAGTCGAACCGGCTCGGTTCCGGGGCTTTCCGGCGTGTTGCATGCGCTGTGACCAGCACCATCAGTCACATTGCCTGCCACTCACCCGGGAGCTCCGCAGAACAGCATAAGGTAGTTTACGTCGAATCCCATCATCCAGCCCACGAGCTGCCTGCGAAGAACGGTACATAGATGTCTGCCGGAACACCTGCCGCCCGCATTTCACAACGAATCTCCGCCATTGCCGAGTCCGCCACCCTTGCCGTTGATGCCAAGGCCAAGGCACTGAAGGCCGCGGGCCGCCCCGTGATTGGCTTCGGTGCCGGTGAACCCGACTTCCCCACCCCGGATTACATTGTGCAGGCTGCCATCGAGGCCGCCAGCCAGCCGAAGTACCACCGGTACTCCCCTGCGTCCGGCCTTCCCGAGCTGAAGAAGGCCATTGCGGACAAGACCCTGCGCGACTCCGGGTACAAGGTGGACCCGTCCCAGGTCCTGGTGACCAACGGCGGCAAGCAGGCCGTGTACAACACCTTCGCCACCCTGGTTGATCCGGGCGACGAAGTCATCATCCCCACCCCGTTCTGGACCACTTACCCGGAAGCCATCCGCCTGGCTGGCGGCGTTCCTGTGGAGGTTTTCGCCGGCCCGGAGCAGGGCTACCTGGTGACCGTTGAGCAGCTTGAAGCAGCTGTCACGGACAAGACCAAGATCCTGTTGTTCGTCTCCCCGTCCAACCCGACCGGTGCCGTGTACAGCCCGGAGCAGGTTGCGGAAATCGGCAAGTGGGCCGCGGCCAAGGGCCTGTGGGTTGTCACCGATGAGATCTACGAGCACCTGACCTACGACGGCGTCGAGTTCACCTCCATCGCCACTGCCGCTCCCGAACTGGGCGACCGCGTGGTCATCCTCAACGGTGTGGCCAAGACCTACGCCATGACCGGTTGGCGCGTGGGCTGGATGATCGGCCCGGCAGATGTCATCAAGGCCGCCACCAACCTGCAGTCGCACGCGACGTCGAACGTTTCCAACATCATGCAGGTGGCCGCCGCGGCCGCCCTCACGGGACCGCTGACCGCCGTCGACGAGATGAAGGTCGCCTTTGACCGTCGCCGCAAGGCGATCGTGGCTGGCCTGAACGCGATTGACGGCGTGGAATGCCCGACGCCGACCGGCGCCTTCTACGTGTACGCGGACGTCCGCGGACTGCTGGGCAAGGAATTCGAAACCTCCAACGGTACGGCCCGCCCGACGACGTCCGCAGAGCTTGCCGCGCTCATCCTGGACGAGGTTGAGGTTGCCGTGGTCCCCGGCGAGGCCTTCGGACCGTCCGGCTACGTCCGCTTGTCCTACGCCCTGGGCGACGACGACCTCGCCGAGGGTGTGCGACGCATCCAGGAATTCCTCGGCAAGGCCAAGTAGCGACACTTCACAGAAACGCTCTTCCACCTCGTTTGGTGGAAGAGCGTTTCTGTTTAAGCGGGATTCGGTGAGAGAGGGTTGCCGAAAAGGGGGTGTTTGGTGAGAGTGTCCCTATGTTTTTCGTCAAGCGGTTTTGGGTGTTTGGGCTTGGTAGAGGGTGCCGTCGCGGAGCATGGCGTAGAG